>DATEZM010000411.1:0-20602 GCA_035255625.1 Rhizomicrobium sp.
GGTCCCGCCTATGCGCCACGCGAAGGCGTCGACGAGGTGAAGGTGATCGGCCTGCGCCGCAAAATCGCGGAGAGCATGCAGAATTCCAAGCGCCGCATTCCCCACTTCGCCTATGTCGAGGAGATCGACATGACGGAGCTGGAAAGCCTGCGCGCCCATCTCAACGCAACCAAGCGCGCCGACCAGCCCAAGCTCAATGTACTGCCGTTCCTGATGCGCGCTTTGGTGAAGGTGCTGCCGCAATATCCGCAGATCAATGCCCGCTTCGACGACGAAGCCGGCGTGGTGCACCGCCATGCCGCGGTGCATATCGGCATCGCGACGCAGACCGCCAACGGCCTGATCGTTCCGGTGGTGAAGCACGCGGAGGCCCGCGACGTCTGGGACAGCGCAATCGAAGTCGCGCGCGTCTCGGCCGCGGCGCGTGACAACAAGGCGACCAAGGACGACCTATCCGGCTCGACCATCACCATCACCAGCCTGGGTGCGCTGGGTGGCGTGGTCACGACGCCGGTGATCAACTATCCGGAAGTCGCGATCATCGGGCCCAACGCCATCATCGAGCGGCCGGTGGTGCGCGACGGCCAGATCGTCGTGCGCAAGATGATGAACCTGTCATCCTCGTTCGATCATCGTGTGGTCGACGGCCATGACGCAGCCGAGTTCGTCCAGAAGATCAAGGCGCTGCTGGAACATCCGGCGACGCTGTTCATGGATTGAGGAATGTGATCGGCGATTGAGCAGAATTTGAGAAATTGATGAAATACTCAAAGGGCTTTATCGGTATCTGGAAGTCGAGCACGCCCGTAGCGCTCACAGCAGGACTTTTTCTTGCCGGCGCCGTTTTATATCACGGGGATGGCTGGCGAGCAGCTGTTGGTACGGGGATATTTTTCGCGCTATTCCTACTTCTGTTAGTGACGATTGGCGGACTACTCGGCGTTGGACTCGTCAGCATTATTCGTCTTTTCCTCGGTCGATCTTAAACGACCATTTTCTGGGTGACCGATGTGGTTGAAAAAATAGCGACCAAGGTCCTCATCATCGGCGGCGGCCCGGGCGGCTATGTCGCCGGCATTCGCTGCGGCCAGCTCGGACTCGACACGGTTCTGGTCGAGGCCGCAAAGCTCGGCGGCACCTGCCTCAATATCGGCTGCATCCCGTCCAAGGCGATCATCCATGTCGCCGGCGAATTCGAAACGATGGCGCACGCTGCGGTGAAACCGCTCAATGGAATCAGGCTCAAATCCGCACCGGCGATCGATTTCGCCGAAACGGTGAAGTGGAAAGACGGCGTCGTGAAACGCCTCAACACCGGCGTGGCGATGCTGCTGAAGCGCGGCAAGGTGCGCGTCGTCGAGGGTTGGGCGACGTTCTCCGACGCCAAGACCTGCGCGGTGAAGACCAAGGACGGCGAGACGACCATCACCGCCGAGCACGTCATCCTCGCCAACGGATCGGTGCCGGCGGAGCTGCCGTTCCTGAAATTCGGCGGCAAGGTGATCTCGTCCAGCGAAGCGCTGTCGCTGCCGGTGCTGCCGAAGAAACTCGCGGTCGTCGGCGCGGGCTATATCGGATTGGAACTCGGTATCGCGTTCCGCAAGCTGGGCTGCGAGGTCACGGTGGTCGAAGCGCTCGACCGCATCCTGCCGCTCTACGATGCGGCGCTGGTCGCGCCGGTCGCCAAATGGCTGGAGAAGAACGGCGTGACGGTGCATCTGGGCGCCAAGGCCAAGGGCGCGAGCAAGACGGGGCTCCTGGTGGAAACCAAGGACGGAAAGACTCTCGACATCGCTGCCGACAACATCCTCGTCACCGTGGGCCGCAAGCCGGCGACGGAAGGCTGGGGCCTGGAGAACATGGCGGTCGACATGGCGGGCCGGTTCGTCAAGGTCGACGACCAATGCCGCACATCCATGAAGGACGTCTGGGCGGTCGGCGATCTGGTGGGCGAGCCGATGCTCGAGCACAAGGCCGCCAAGCAGGGTGAGATGGTGGCGGAGATCATCGCCGGCCACCGCCGGCGCTTCGATCCCGTGTCAATTCCGGCGGTCTGTTTCACCGAACCCGAAATCGTGAGCGCCGGAATGGGACCGCACGAGGCGGCGGGCGACGACTTCATCACCGCCCAATTTCCCTTCATGGCCAACGGAAGGGCGCTGTCGATGGATTCCGGCGAAAATGGCGGCTTCGTGCGCATCATCGCGCGCAAATCCGATCACCGCGTCGTCGGCATCCAGGCGGTCGGCGCGCATGTCAGCGAGATGTCGAACGAATTCTCGCTGGCGCTCGAGATGGGTGCGGTGCTGGAAGACATCGCCGGCACGATCCACGTTCACCCGACGCTGGGCGAAGCATTCCACGAGAGCGCGCTGCGCGCGCTGGGGCACGCAATCCATATTTGAACCGCGGCGTGGCCAAAAAAATTTCGTTGAAAGATAATATCGTTCGCGGCGGTGCAGCGAAAAAACTTATCCACGCAGCAAAATCGAAATCTCCGCACTGTCCAAGCCTCTGCGCGACTCCTGCTGTTGGATAAGTGACCCTTAACCGCCCGTGAAATAAATTTTCGACTGCCTCTTGAACCGAGTCGGTCTAGGCACCAAATCACCCATATCCCCACAGGTGTGAGCAGACATTCGCCGCTGGTGCTTGGCGGTTGCCGGACGGCGTGCTGCTTGCGTGCCGAGAGCGGGGCATCGCCATCACGAGGACCCGCGAATGATCGAAAATATTGCAGTCCACTCTGCAACGCTACAATGTGTACGCCCGATCAGGAGGACCCGCTTGGCCGCCCCCGAAGAGATCAACGCAGACATGCTTTCCTTCTGGAATGGTAAGGGTGGCCGTACCTGGGTGGCTCGCCAGGAGCACACCGACCTCACGCTCGCGCCGGTAACCGATGCTTTGCTCGCCTTTGCCGCGCCATGCACCGGCGAGCGGGTGGTGGATATCGGTTGCGGTTGCGGAGCGCCCACACTTGAGTTTGCCCGCGCCGTCGGTCCCTCCGGCCACGTGGCGGGCTTCGATATCTCCGGTCCGATGCTGGCCGAGAGCGCGAGGCGGGCGGGCGTGGCCGGTATCGCCAATGTCGATTGGCGGCAGGCCGACCCGGCCGTGGCGGCGCTCGATGAATACGATTTGTTGATCTCGGCATTCGGCGTGATGTTCTTCGGCGATCGGGTGGCAGCTTTCACCAATATGCGCCGCAGTGCCGCGCCGGATGCGCGCATGGCGCTTGTGTGCTGGCGTACCCTGGCCGAAAACCCGTGGATGAACGTGCCGATGACTGCCGTCGCGCGGCACCTGCCGCCGCGGCCACAGCCGATCTCGAACGCTCCCGGAATGTTTGCCTTCTCCGATCCAGAACACGTCACCGAGGTTCTTGCTTCAAGCGGCTGGACAATGCCGCGCTTCGAGAAGCTCGACATTGACCTGGACATCGCCGCCGGCCGTGGGCTGGGGGAAGCTGTGGTTCAGTCAACCGAAATCGGCGCTGTAAACAGTTGGCTGCGCAATCAGCCGGAAGAGGTCGTCTCGGCCGCCATCGCTTCTCTCCGCGAGGAGCTGAAGCCCTACGCAGACGGTATGAGCGTGCGCCTGCCTGGCGCGATGTGGCTGATCAGCAGCGCCGCCGCCTGAGCGAGGCCTGTGATACGGCGATTGCCGCCGGCCGCCAGGGAAACACTGCCCGCAACATTCATTCCATGATCGCTGGAGGCCGATGTCCATCGCGAGAATTGCTGTTTGACGCGGCCGGATTTATGACGCCTTGGTGCATCCCGACAATTGCCGGCGTGACAACCAGGGACGTCCATGACCAAGCGGCCGAACTTTCTGATTATCGTCGCTGACGATCTGGGCTTTTCGGATCTCGGTGCGTTCGGCGGCGAGATCGCCACGCCGCACCTCGATGGGCTGGCGATGGCGGGTCTGCGGTTCACCGATTTTCACACGTCGCCCGCCTGCTCGCCGACGCGCGCGATGCTATTGACGGGGACAGATCATCACATCGCGGGCCTGGGCACGCTCGACGAAGTCGCGAGCAGGAGCCAGCGCGGCAAGCCAGGCTACGAAGGCTTTCTCAACGACCGTGTCGTCACCGTTACCGAACTCTTGCGCGAAAGCGGCTATCGCACCTTCATGTCCGGCAAGTGGCATCTCGGAATGACGTTGGAGACGTCGCCGCATGCGCGCGGCTTCGAGCGCTCCTTCGCGCTCCTGCCAGGCGCCGCCAACCACTATGCAATCTCGCCGAAGGCAGGCACCGGCTTCCGGCGCCAAGAGATGCTTTATACCGAGGACGACAGGTTCGTCGGGCTGCCCGAGGACTTTTACACATCGGATGGTTTCACCGATAAACTGATCGAATATCTGGACGTGCGACCGGACGACGGCGCGCCGTTCTTCGCCTATCTCGCCTTCTCCGCGCCGCACTGGCCGTTGCAGGCGCCCGACGAACTGGTTGCCAAATATCGAGGCCGTTACGACAACGGTCCGGACGCGCTGCGCGCCGAACGGCTGAAGAATCTGATCACGCTTGGCCTTTGTCAGCCCGATATCGTCCCGCACCCCGTCGTCGCGCGCTCCAAGCCCTGGGGCGCGATGAACGATGACGAGCGCGCCGTCTCGGCCCGCACCATGGAAGTCTATGCCGCGATGGTCGAGAGAATCGATTGGAACATTGGGCGCCTCGTCGCGCATCTGAAGGCGCGCGGCGATTTCGACGACACGGTGATCCTGTTCATGTCGGACAACGGCGCCGAGGGCGCGCTGATCGAAGCCGTACCGGTGTTCGGACCGAAGCTGATGGAGTTCATCGCCGAGCATTATGACAACCGGCTGGAAAATATCGGCCGGCCCAATTCCTACGTCTGGTATGGACCGCGATGGGCGCAGGCGGCAACGGCGCCCTCGCGGCTTTACAAGACGCATACTTCCGAAGGCGGCATTCGCGTCGTTGCGTTTCTCACCGGCGCGCAGTTCGCACGCCAAGGCGAAATCAGCCATGCCTTCGCCACAGTGATGGACATCGCGCCGACCGTTCTCGCGCTGGCCGGTGTCGAGCATCCCGGTGCGCGCTGGCACGGCCACGAAGTCGTGGAGATGCGCGGCCGTTCGCTTGTTCCCTATCTGGCGGCCGAGACGGAGGTTGTCCATACGTCGGCAACAGCCACGGGATGGGAATTGTTCGGGCGCTGCGCGATACGCCGCGGCGACTGGAAAGCGCTTCTTCTTCCGCCGCCGGATGGTCCCGGCCATTGGCAGCTCTACGATCTGTCGAAGGATCCTGGCGAGACCGACGATCTTTCCGCCACCGAGCCCGAACGTCTGGCCAGCCTCATCGGCGATTGGAACCACTACGTCGAGGAGACGGGCGTTCTGATCGTCAACGTCGCAACCTGACGAAAGCCTAGCTGCGCCACGCCGCGCCATCGGGAAACGAATATTCCGCAATGCTTGCCGCTTTCATTTCGATGCTGAATCCCGGCTTGTCGGGCGCAACGTAACGCCCCTGCCGGATGCGGATCGGGTCGACGAAATGCTCGTGGAGATGGGCGGCGTGCTCGATCATCCGGCCTTCCGCGCTTCTCGCGACGCAGGCAGCATCGAAGAAGCTCACATGCTGGACGTACTCGCATAGGCCGACGCCGCCCGCATGTGGACAAACCGGCTTGTCGAAAGCAGCGGCCAGCAGCAGCACGGCCAGAACTTCGTTCAGACCACCAAGCCTGCAAGCGTCGATCTGCACGACGTCGATGGCATCGGCCTGAAGAAATTGCTTGAACATGATGCGGTTGTGACAGTGTTCACCGGTCGCGACGCGAACCGGTTTGACGCCCTGGCGCACGCGCGCGTGGCCGAGAATGTCGTCGGGGCTGACGGGCTCCTCGATCCAATAGGGATCGACTAGTTTCAGCGCATTGACCCAGCCGATCGCCTGATCGATTTCCCATACCTGATTGGCATCGGTCATCAACAGCCTGTCGGGCCCTAGAATCTCGCGGAGCACACCTGCGCGGCGGATATCGTCGGCAAGCGATCCGCCGACCTTCATTTTGATCGCGTTCCAGCCGTCTGCCACGGCGGCACGCCCGAGATCGCGGATCTTGTCGTCGGAATAGCCGAGCCAGCCCGCCGACGTCGTGTAGGCAGCGTGTCCGTCCCTCTCCAGCGCGGCGATCCGCTCCGTCTTGCCCGGCGCGCGATCCCGCAGGATATCGAGCGCCAGTGCGGGAGAAAGCGCGTCGCCAATGTGGCGGAAATCGATCGCAGCCACGATTTGCTCGGGCGGCATCTCGGCGAGATAGCGCCAGACCGGCTGGCCGGCACGCTTGGCGAGAAGATCCCAAACCGCGTTGACGAGCGCCGCAGCCGCCAGATGGATGATCCCCTTTTCCGGGCCCAGCCAGCGTAGCTGGCTGTCGCCAACCATGCTGCGCCAAAAGCCGCTGAGATCGTTCTCAATGCCGTCGAGCGAACGACCGACGATCTTGGGCACCAGCGCCTCGATCGCCCGTACACACAAATCGGTGCCGCGCCCGAGCGTAAAGGTAAGGCCGTGCCCAGTCGGGCCGTCCGCAGATGTTTCCACGATGCAATAGGCCGCCGAATAGTCCGGATCGGGATTCATCGCATCCGAGCCGTCGAGCAACCGCGAGGTCGGAAAGCGGATGTCAAATGTACGGACGGCGGTGATCGTGATTGTCATGCAAACGCCCTTGCGGTTCGCCGCGACTGAACTTCTACTTGATCTATGAACCACAAGACGCCGTGCTTGTCATGACGCCGCTACAGCCGTCGCGCTGGACGATTCCGAACACGGGACGTCCGCTTCCGGCGTTCGGTTTCGGCTGCGCTGCGCTCGGCAATCTCTATGCCGCGGTGAGCGACGCCGACGCGGCGGCGACTCTGTCCGCCGCATGGCAAAACGGGATCGCTTATTTCGACACCGCGCCCTATTACGGACACGGCCTCAGCGAGGAGCGGCTTGGGCGCTTTTTGAAATCGGGCGCCGCGCCACACGCCATCGTCTCGACCAAAGTCGGCCGCAGCCTGCGGCCAGTGGGCGACGGCGTCAGGCCAGATACCGGCTTCGTAAACGCAGCACCGTTCGACCCCTATTTTGACTACAGCAGCGACGCAGTGCTGCGGCAGATTGAAGGTAGTCTTGCCCGCTTGGGGCACGACCGCCTCGATATTGTTTTCGTTCACGACATCGGCGCGCGCACGCATGGCCCGGAGCACAAAGCCATGTTCACCGCCGCACTCAAAGGCGCCTTTCCCGCGCTCGCCGAATTGCGCTCGCAGGGCGTCATCGGTGCGATCGGGATCGGCGTCAACGAAGTCGAAGTCTGTATCGAAACCATGGCACATGTCCGGCTTGACGCGATCCTGCTGGCAGGCCGTTACACGCTGCTAGACCAGAGCGCACTGCCGGAACTATTGCCTTGCTGCGAGCGCGACAACGTCGCGGTGATCGTCGGCGGCCCGTTTAACTCCGGTGTCCTCGCGGATGGCAGACACTATGACTATGCCGAGGTACCCGCAGCGATTGCCGAACGCGCCGCCCGTTTGCGCGCCGTCTGTGCCGAGCATGGCGTTCCGCTGACGGCGGCTGCGTTACACTTTCCTCTGCTGTATCCAGCCATCGTCAGCGTCATTCCCGGAGCCCGCACCGCCCGCGAAGTGACGGCCAACGCCGCCGACATGGCCGCGCCACCGCCAGCATCCCTATGGAATGCCCTGCGCGCCGAGGGTTTGATCGCACCGTGATCATTGACGCACATCATCATCTGTGGCGGCTGGACCGTGGCGATTATGACTGGCTCAAGCCTGATTTGACCGTCCTCTACCGCGACTTCGGACCCGGCGATCTGGCGCCTCTGATGAAGGCCGGTGGCGTGGCCGGCAGTATCGTCGTGCAAGCGGCGCCGACCGGGGCCGAAACAGACTACCTGCTCGCACTGGCCGAGCGAACACCCACCATATTGGGCGTAATCGGCTGGACCGACTTCACCGCACCGGATACCACCGACGTCATCGCCAAGCGGTCGAAAAACCCAAAGCTCAAAGGCTTTCGGCCCATGCTTCAGGATCTGCCGGATGACGACTTCATCCTCCGGCCATCCGCCGCCGCTGCGCTGGATGCAATCTGCCGCAATGGCTCGCGGTTCGAGGCATTGGTCCGCCCACGTCATCTACCGCGCCTCGTCGCGCTGCGCGAGCGGCATCCCGATCTGGCGATGGTGATCGATCATGCCGCCAAGCCCGACATTGCAAACGGAGCATGGGAGCCATGGGCCAGCGATCTCCAAGCTCTCGCCCGCGACGGCAAAACCTATTGCAAGTTCAGCGGCCTGATCACCGAAGCGGGATCGCACTGGACCGTCGACAAGTTGCGCCGCTACGTCGACCTGATCCTCGAAGCATTCGGACCGCGTCGTGTGATATGGGGCAGCGATTGGCCGGTCGTCCTCCTCGCCGGGCGTTATGACCGATGGCTGGATGCGACACATGCGTTACTTGGCGACTTGCCGCAAAGCGACCGCAACGCCATCCTCGGCGGCAACGCGGCGGACTTCTATAACCTCGAAATACCCGGGCTGGAGCAATCGTGATGCAGCGCATCGCCATGGTCATCAACGTGAAGCCGGAAAAGCTGGACGAATATAAACGGCTGCACGGCGATGCATGGCCGGATGTGCTCGCCGCGCTGCGCCGCGCGCATGTGCGCAACTATTCGATCTTCCTCAAGGATCACACCCTCTTTGGTTATCTGGAGTATCACGGCAACGATTGGAACGCGGACATGGCGATGGTTGCCGCCGATCCCGCGACCAAACGCTGGTGGGCGCTGACCGATCCATGCCAGGAAGCGTGGCCGACGCGCGAACCGGGCGAGTGGTGGGCGCGGATGCAATCCGTTTTTCTGATGGAGTAGCGGCATGGCACGATTGAACGACAAGACCGCGCTTGTCACAGCGGCCGGCGCGGGCATCGGGCGCGCCACGGCACTTGCCTTCGCGGCGGAAGGCGCCCGCGTTCTGGCGACCGACATCGACGGCGCCGCTCTCTTGAACCTGAAGACGCAGAACGCGTCCATTGAAACCGCCATTCTGGATGTGCGCTCGGATGAAGCCGTTGCGGCCCTGTTCGCCGGATCGTTCGCGCCGGATATTCTGTTCAACTGCGCCGGCTTTGTGCACCACGGCAGCATCCTGAAATGCGAGGCCGCCGACTGGACATTCAGCTGGAATCTGAACGTTACCTCGATGTATCGCACGATCCGGGTCGCGCTGCCTGGCATGATCGCGCGCGGGGGCGGCGCGATCATCAACATGGCGTCCGTTGCTTCCAGCATAAAGGGTGTCGCCGACCGCTGCGCCTACGGCACCACGAAGGCCGCGGTGATCGGGCTTACAAAATCCGTTGCGCAGGATTTCGTCGCGCAAGGCATCCGCTGCAACGCGATCTGTCCGGGTACCGTACAGACGCCGTCGCTCGATGCGCGCATCGCGGCGATGCCTGATCCGGTCGCCGCACGCGCCGCATTCATCGCGCGTCAACCCATGGGCCGCCTCGGCGAACCCGAAGACGTCGCGGCGCTCGCCGTTCACCTCGCCTCGGACTCCGCCCGCTACGTGACGGGCACCTGCGCCATTATCGACGGCGGTTGGACGAACTGAAGCGGTCAAGTGTCTGACGGCGAACGAAACGCTGGTGGGCCCGGCAGCTACCATTTGCGTGGCCAGGTCGCTGATTTAACGCCAGTTTCTGCAGAAGTCACATCGCGGTACCAACACATGTACCAACACGCTCTTCGGTCGGTAGTGGACGATTTAGGATACCGACACCGAATGGAGGTAAGCGCGACCAGGCGTGGCTAATCTGCAGCCCGTAGCCGGTAACCTACGCCTTGCTCAGTTTGAATAAGAACCGGCTGCTCCGGATTGGCCTCGATCTTCTGGCGCAGCGTGCGGATATAGATGCGGAGATATTGCACATCCGTTTCGGTCCCCCATACCTCGCGCAGGATGAATTTGTGTGTGAGTACCTTGCCCGCGTGCGCGACGAGTAGGCGCAACAGATCGTATTCGCGCGGCGTTAGTTTCACTTCGTGTCCGCGCACAGTGACGAGGCGGTGTACGAGATCAAGGGTGAGATCGCCGCCTTTGAAAACCGGCTTCTCGCCTTCCTGTTGCAGCCGGTGGCGCACAGCAGCGCGGATGCGGGCAAGCAATTCCTCCATGCCGAAGGGTTTGGTCACGTAGTCATCCGCGCCCAAATCGAGGGCCATAACCTTGCCTTTTTCGTCGTCCCGGCTGGAGAGCACGATCACCGGCACCGACGATCCGCCGTCGCGCAGTGCTTTCAGCACCGCTAAGCCGTCCATGCCCGGCAAGCCTAGATCGAGAACCAGCACATCGATGGCATTGCGATGAAGCATGGCGAGTCCGGTCTCGCCGTTTTCCGCTTCCAGCACGGAATAGCTCTGGGCGGCGAGGCTTGTGCGCAGGAAATGGCGGATCGCCGGCTCGTCGTCGATCACGAGGACGCGCAGGGCGGCGGTCATGCGGCCTGTTCTCCGATTGCGGTCGCTTCTGGCACCGGCAGGGTTATGGTGAAGACTGCTCCGGGCCCGTCGCTACGATTGGAAGCATTGAGCGTTCCGCCCATCGCTTCAACAAATCCTCGGCTGATCGCGAGACCGAGCCCCGTGCCGGCGCGCTTGTGATCGGACGACTGCACGCGATAAAACTTGTCGAATATTCGCTCGACATCGTCCGGCGGTATGCCGCTGCCGCTATCGCTCACGGAAAGCTGTACGCGCCCGCCGACGGTAGTAGCGGTTACAATAACCTTCGACTCCCGGGACGAATATTTCGCAGCGTTGTCGAGAAGGTTGAACAGCGCCTGCTCGAAGAGCACCGGATCGAGCTTCAGCATCGGTAAGCCGGGTGCGAGCGCAAGTTCTACATTGTGCAGTGCCAGAACTTTCGATGCCCGGCGCAAGGCGCTCCCCACCACATCTGACAAGTCGATCAATTCCAGATTCGGTGCAATGGCGCCCGACTCCAGTCGCGTCATGTCGAGAAGATTGGCGATGAACCGATTGAGACGCTCGGCCTCTTCCAAGATGGAGCCGAGCAGTTCCTGCTTCGCCTTATCGTCGAGCGTCGCGTCATAAGTTTTCAAGCTGCTGGCCGAACCTAAAATGGAAGCGAGCGGTGTGCGCAGATCGTGACTAATCGAAGTAAGCAGAGCGGAGCGCAGGCGCTCGGTTTCCGCGTTCAGCCTGTTGCGGTCGATGTCCTGCGCGAGATTGACGCGCTCGATGGCGAGCGCAGCCTGATCGGCAAGCGCATCGAATAGCCGGCGCTGATCAGGCGTGAGAAGCATTCCGGGTTTGTCGCTGTCGAGGCCGACAACCCCGACTGTGCCGCGTCCGGTCCGCATCGGTAGGAAGAGCCATTTTCCGCCGGGAAGCGTATCGGCGCCGCGACCCGCCGGTGCGCCGCGCTCCCAAACCCACTTGGCCGCCGCCACCTCATCCTGGTCCAGCACGTCCTCGGGAGGATAGCCGGCACGCACGGCCACACTTTCACCCTCGGGAAGTAGGATCACTACACGCAGCTCGAGCATCTGCGCAAACTGGAACGAGGCCGCCCACAACAGATCGTCCAGGGTGAACACTCCAGCGAGCTTGCGGGCGAAGAGGTAGAGGTCTTCGGTTGCCTTGGCGCGCTCGCGCGCGATCACGCCCTGCGCGCGAACCCGTGCCGTGAGATTGCTGGCGACGACCGCGACGATAGCGAAGAAGAACAACGCCACCACATTCTCGGGATCGGCGATCGTGAAGGTGTAATAGGGCGGAAGGAAAAAGAAATTGTAGGCGAGAGCGCTCGCCAAGCAGGCTGCGAGCGAAGGCCAGAGACCATAGACAACGCCGCTCGCTAGGACCGCCGTGAGGAATACCAAAGCGACGTTGGTTATGTGAACCTGCCGCAGCGTGAGCCCGAGCAGAAGCGCGATGGCGACCATTCCAAGGCTGCCGGCGTAGGCGGTCGTGTCCAAGGCGCGGCGGTCGAAAACGGGTAGCCGCAATGCCGGTCCCTTCATCGCCCGCGATAGTTGCGCCGGAACGACATGGACCGTGATATTGCCGGAGCGGCGGATAATTTCGAGTGTCGCAGAACGCCGAAAGAATTCGGAAACACGCGAACGTTGCGCCTTGGACACAACGATCTGTGTGAAGTTGTTGCTTTGGGCGTAGCTCAATATGCCATCGGCTAGGTTGGCAGCTGGTACGGTGACCGCTTCGCCCCCCAGGCGCCCGGCGACGCGCAGGGCCTCTGCGATCCGGTCGCGCTCATCGTCGCTCAGGCCGACCGCATTTGAAGTTTCGACATAGACCGCGGCCCAGGAGGCCCGCAGCTTGTCGGCAAGCCTGCGGGCATAGCGCACCAGCGCGGCACTGCCGGCGTATGCGTCTATGCAAACCAGCACGCGTTCGCCGGCTTCCCACGGCCCCTGGATCGCATGCGCGCGCATGTAATCGACCATCTGCGCATCGACCCGTTGGGCCGTGCGCCGAAGCGCCAGTTCCCGCAATGCCGCGAGATTGCCAGGCACAAAGAAGTGCTGGGCCGCGCGCTCGGCAGCTTCGGGGAAATAGACCTTTCCCTCTTTCATCCGCTGCAGCAGATCTTCCGGCGTCAGATCGACCAGTTCCACGTCGTCGGCACGGTCGAGAATGGAATCCGGCACCGTCTCGCGCACGCGGACGCGCGTGATCTGCGCCACCACGTCGTTCAGGCTTTCCAGATGCTGGACGTTCAGCGTGGTATAAACATCGATGCCGTTGGCGAGAAGTTCTTCCACGTCGAGATAGCGCTTGGGGTGGCGACTGCCCGGTGCATTGGTGTGGGCAAGCTCATCTACCAGCACGAGCTTCGGCTTGCGCTGCAGAATGGCGTCGAGGTCCATTTCCGCAAGCACGCGGCCCTTATACAGGACGCGCTTCTTAGGGATGACCTCGAAGCCCTTGGTCAGGACATCGGTCTCAACTCGGCCATGCGTCTCCACCACGCCGATCACGACGTCGCCCGCATCCACGCGGCGCTGGCGCGCCTCGCTCAGCATCTCATAGGTCTTGCCGACGCCGGGAGCGGCGCCCAGAAATACCTTGAGCCGTCCGCGCCCTTCCTCGCCTGCCTGTTTCAGCAGGGCGTCGGGCGACGGGCGGGCAGCCTCTTCGGTCATTCGGTTATTCTAGCGCAAGCCTAGCCGCGCCGCATCGCATCCAGCGCCATGTTCAGTTTCAGCACATTGACATGCGGTTCGCCGATCACGCCCAGAAACCGCTGCCGGATGCCGTTATCCACCAGGTTGCGAACGGAAGCCTCGGAGAGCCCGCGCGACATCGCCACGCGCGGCACTTGAAAATAAGCAGCAGCAGGCGTGATGTCCGGATCGAGCCCGCTGGCAGAACTCGTGACGAGATCGACCGGAACCGCCACGCTCGGATTCTCTGTGTGTAGCCTTGCCGAATCCGCCGTCACACGCTTGATAAGCGCCTTCGATGTCGGTCCGAAATTGGAGCCGGAAGAATTGGCAGCGTCATAGCCATTACCCGCGGCCGAGGGACGGCCGTGGAAATATTTGTCACTGGCGAACTGCTGGCCGATCAGCTCGGAACCGATCACTCGGCCGTTCTGCTCGATCAGGCTGCCGTTCGCCTCGTGCGGAAACAGAACCTGCGCGATGCCGGTCATGCCGAGCGGATAGACAATACCCGTCACGATGGTGAACAGAACGATCATGACGAGCGCAGGACGAATTTGGCGAAGCATGGTTGCCTCCTAAGCAAGATGCATGGCGGTGACAGCTAAATCGATCAGCTTGATGCCGATGAACGGTACGACGATGCCGCCAAGACCATAGATGAGAAGATTGCGGCGCAGAACGCTAGCTGCGCCGACGGGACGATATTTCACGCCGGTCAATGCGAGCGGGATCAGCGCCACGATGATGAGCGCATTGAAGATGATCGCAGATAGGATTGCGCTTTGCGGTGAATGCAGGCCCATAATGTTGAGCGCATTCAACTCCGGATAGAAAGCCACGAACATCGCGGGCAGAATCGCGAAATACTTGGCAACATCGTTGGCGATGGAGAACGTTGTCAACGCGCCGCGCGTCATCAGCAATTGCTTGCCGATCTCCACGACCTCGATGAGCTTTGTCGGATCGCTGTCGAGATCGACCATGTTACCCGCCTCGCGCGCGGCCATTGTGCCGGTGTTCATGGCGACGCCGACATCGGCCTGCGCCAACGCGGGCGCGTCATTGGTGCCGTCGCCGCACATGGCGACCAGCTTGCCCTTCGCCTGTTCCTCGCGGATGAGCGCGAGCTTGGTTTCGGGCGTGGCCTGCGCAAGAAAAGAGTCCACGCCGGATTCCGCCGCAATGGCTGCCGCCGTGAGCGGGTTGTCGCCCGTAATCATCACCGTGCGGATACCCATCTTGCGAAGTTCGGCAAAGCGTTCGCGGATGCCGCCCTTGATGATGTCCTTCAGATGGATGACGCCGAGCAGCTTGCCATCCTTCGCAACCGCCAACGGCGTGCCGCCAGATTTCGCGATGCGTTCGACGAGATTGAGGAAGCTGCGGGCCACCTCTTGGCCCAACATTTCGATGGCGGCGGCAGCCGGGTCGCCGCTTGCTGGTGGAAATCCCCTGGCGCTTCGAACGTACCCAAGCACCGCATCCACCGCGCCCTTGCGAATGGATGAGCCTTCGATGTCCACACCACTGATGCGCGTCTGCGCGGTAAAGGGCACAAAGTTCGCATTCAGCGACGCCATTTCGCGGCCCCGCAAACCGTATTTCTCCTTCGCCAATACCACGATGGAGCGGCCTTCCGGCGTTTCGTCGGCGAGCGAAGACAGTTGTGCGGCCTCGGCAAGGTCGCGCTCGTTGATTCCCCGAAGCGTGAGAAACTCGGATGCCTGGCGATTGCCGAGCGTGATCGTACCCGTCTTGTCGAGCAGCAGCGTATCGACATCACCCGCCGCTTCCACGGCACGGCCAGACATGGCGAGCACGTTGAACCGCACCAGCCGATCCATGCCAGCAATACCGATAGCCGACAAAAGCGCGCCGATGGTGGTCGGAATGAGCGTCACGAACAACGCGACCAGCACCAGCACCGACATGGTGCCGCCCGCATAATGCGCGAAGCTCGGGATCGTGGCGACCGCAAAAACAAAGATCAGCGTCATGCCTGCGAGCAGGATGTTTAGCGCGATCTCATTGGGCGTCTTCTGCCGTTCTGCGCCCTCCACGAGCGCGATCATGCGGTCCAGGAATGTGCTGCCTTTTGTAGCCGTAATCTTTACGACGATTTGATCCGACAGCACGCGGGTGCCGCCAGTGACCGCCGAGCGATCACCGCCCGATTCGCGGATGACTGGCGCGCTTTCACCGGTGATTGCGGATTCATCGACCGAAGCCACGCCTTCGACCACGTCACCGTCCGACGGAATCAGCTCACCTGCCTCTACCAGGACGAAATCGCCACGCTCGAGCTGAGTTGCGGGCACCTTGCGCCAGGTTTTAGTCGCCGCATTCGGCAAAAGCTTTGCTTCGAGATCGACCTTGGTTCTGCGCAACGATTCCGCCTGCGCCTTGCCGCGGCCCTCCGCGACAGCCTCCGCGAAATTCGCAAACAGCACCGTGAACCAGAGCCACAGATTGATCTGAAAAGAGAACAGATGGTCGCCCACGCCTTGCGCCAGATCGCGCACGAAGAGGATCGTGGTGAGCGTCGCAACGACTTCCACGACGAACATCACAGGATTGCGCGCCATCTTGCGCGGATCGAGCTTCTTGAATGCACCCCAGATCGCGGGCAGCACGATATGCGAGTCTGTCAGTGTTGCGGACGACATCCGCTTGCGGACCTTTTCGATACCGATTGGATTTGTCTCAGCTACGCTCATGGTATGACCTCAGTAGAGACGACCAGCATTCATCGCGAGATGCTCGACGATGGGACCGAGCGAAAGCGCCGGGAAATAAGTGAGACCGCCCACGATTAGGATCACGCCGATCAGAAGGCCGACGAACAAAGGACCGTGCGTCGGGAAAGTCCCCTCCGACGGCGGCACGATCTTCTTTGCGGCCAGTGAGCCGGCAGCGGCCAGCATCGGCACGATCATCAGAAAGCGGCCGATCAGCATCGCTGCGCCGAGCGTGGAATTGTAAAACGGCGTGTTGGCAGTGATGCCCGCGAAGGCACTACCATTGTTTCCGGTGGCGGACGTGTAGGCGTAGAGGATTTCGCTATAGCCATGCGGGCCCGCATTCAGCGGCCCTGCCAATCCGTCTTTCAGAACGACAGCAAGCGCCGTGAAACCCAGGATCGACAGGGGCAGGATGAGAATGGCGAGCATCGCCATCTTCACTTCCTTGGCCTCAATCTTTTTGCCGAGATATTCGGGCGTGCGGCCGACCATCAACCCAGCGATGAACACCGCCACCACGGCGAACAGCAGCATTCCATAGAGACCGGAGCCCACTCCTCCGAAGATGATTTCGCCCAACATGATATTGACGATGGGGATCATGCCCGCGAGCGGCATCAGGCTGTCGTGCATCGTGTTCACCGCGCCGCAGGATGCGTCGGTGGTGATGTTTGCGAACAGCGATGAATTCGCGATGCCGAAGCGAACCTCTTTGCCTTCCATATTGCCGCCCGCCTGAAGTGCGCTCGCGGACTGATCGATATGGAAGGCCGCAAACGCCGTATTGCCATGGGCTTCGGCGGCATAGATGACGGCAGTTCCGGCTAGGAATAGCAGACCCATTGCCGCAAAGATCGCCCAGCCCTGGCGTTCGTCGCCCACCATCCGGCCGAACATGTTGGTCAACGCCGCTCCGATGGAAAAGATCAAGATCATCTGGACGAGATTGGTGATCGCGTTCGGGTTCTCGTAAGGGTGCGCGGAGTTGGCGTTGAAGAAACCACCGCCATTCGTGCCCAGCATCTTGATGACCTCCTGCGAGGCGACGGGGCCCTGCGCAATGGTCTGCTTCGCGCCCTCCAGCGTTGTGGCGCTCACATAAGCATGCAAGTTCTGCGGCATTCCCTGCCAAACGAAGAACAATCCGACGGCGATGGAAATCGGCAGGAGAACGTAGAGCGTGCAGCGCACCAGATCGGCCCAGAAATTGCCAACCGTCTTGGCCGAACGCCGCGCGAAGCCGCGCACCAGCGCGACCGCCAATGCAATACCCGTCGCCGCCGAGACGAAATTGTGCGTCGTCAGGCCTGCCATCTGGGCGAGATAGCTCATCGTCGTTTCGGGGACGTAGGACTGCCAGTTGGTGTTCGATATGAAGCTGATCGACGTGTTGAATGCGAGGTCGGGGCCGATTGCCGGAAGCTTCTGCGGATTGAAGGGCAATACCCCCTGCAGCCGCTGGATCGCGTAGAGCGCAACGAACCCAGCGGCGCTGAAGGCAAGCATGGCGGAGGCATAGGTCAGCCAGTGCTGCTCCTCCTTCGGATCGATGCCGGACAACCGATAGAGGCTGCGTTCCAGCCAACCCAGTGCCGGAGAAAGCGCCGTTCGCTCGCCATTGAACACGCGGGTGAGATAGCCGCCGAAAGGTTTGGTGATCGCAATGATGATCGCGCAATAGAGGGCGATCTGAGTCCAACCATTAAGGGTCATGGGAAGGTCCTAGAAACGCTCGGGTCGCACGAGCGCATAGACGAGATAGGCGAGGATGATGAGCGTGACGAAACCGCCAAGGGCGTAATCCAGCGTCATGGCCTGCGCTCCTAGAGCCGGTCGCAAACAAGCGCGTAGCCGGCGCTCACGACGAAAAAGCCGAGTCCGGCGACCACAAAGACTAAGTCCATCACGTTCACGTCTCCTCATCAGGTCTTTCTAATTTTTGAGGGGTTCGGCAGCGCTCACTAAAATGCGTGGCCGAACACGATCTGGGCGACTGCCGCGAAGGACAGCGCCACGATCAGCACCACAGCTAGTTCGCCGAGCACCGTCGCAGGCGAGTTACCCGCGGCGCCCGGCTCCGCCCGATCAGGTTCGTCCGCATGATTGCCTGCGCTTGGCGCGCGAAGCGTTTGCATAGAGAAGAGGTTGAGGTCATTGCGATACATGGCGCTCTCCGTTTCGAGAGCGACAGCATCGTCAAAGGAGCATAGCAATTCGAGTGTGGATGGATGGGGCGAATATATAGATTTTATAAAGACACGCCGCCGGGCGAATCGGCGATTTATCTCCTTGTCAAGAATTGCGACTCCGCGCTCATCTTCCGGAATTCTTGACGAGGCATTTTAGGTGCATATGGTACGAGACGCCCTCGCTAAGTTTTGGCGGGGCTGACGCAGCCCCTGAACTTCCTCCAAAAATGAGCAGAGTTCGGCACCCTGTGGGGCGTGACTATTGGCGAGTTGCCCGTCAACCAGCATCATTCGGGCGGCACAATCAACATCACTCGCTGCACGTCCCATTGACCAGCTGCCGGTATCGATCTCAGACCCCAAGCGGGCGGTTGAACTGATGGCGGACGGGCCCAGTCTTCCATTCGGACTGCGCCATGCAGCGGCGTCGAACCCTATGCGATCATTTGCGCATGCCCCGGTGAGCGAAACCGATCTAAATTCGTGACTGTTTGCGATCCGCCCATCGGAGTGCGCGTGGAATGCCCGACGGTTCTTCGTCCGTTCATCTGTATGAGCCGAAGCTCGCGGCAATGCTCCGCGAGGGCTATAGCCTCGACTATCTTCGCAAGGACGCCGTCGCTGCGCTCACGGTCGCGGTCGTGGCACTCCCGCTTTCCATGGCGATCGCCGTGGCCTCCGGCGTCTCGCCGGAACGCGGCCTCTATACCTCCATCATCGGCGGTTTTTTGGTATCAGCGCTTGGGGGCAGCCGCTTTCAGATTGGCGGCCCGGCCGGCGCGTTCATCGTTCTGGTCGCGGCAACCAGCGCGCGTTTCGGCGTTGAGGGACTTCTTCTAACCGTGATGCTCTCCGGACTGATGCTGGCGCTCATTGGCGTGCTCCGGTTGGGCTCGCTGATCCGCCACATTCCACATGCCGTCACCGTCGGTTTCACCTGCGGAATTGCGATCACCATTTTCGCGAGCCAGTTGAGAGATCTGGGCGGACTAACCCTTGCATCGGCCGAGCCTGGCGCCTTCCTTCCTAAGCTGATTGCGCTGTGGCATGGGCTACCAACGCTCAACTCTGCAGCGTTCGCGATCGGATGCGGGTCTGCGGCGCTGATCTTCATCGCCCGGAGGTTTCGGCCTGCTTGGCCCGGCATGCTGATTGTGGTGGTCGGCGCCTCGTTTGCGGCCGCACTATTGCACTTGCCGATAGAGACTATCGGAAGCCGGTTCGGCGGCCTGCCACATGGTCTTCCGATGCCACGTTTGCCGGCGATCACACTGCAGCTGTTGCTGCAGCTCCTGCCGGCCTCTCTCTCCTTCACGCTCTTGGGCGGCGTGGAGAGTTTGCTGTCAGCGAAAGTTGCCGACAGCATGACCGGCCGCAAGCATCGTTCCAACATGGAGCTGGTGGCGCAAGGCATCGCCAATGTCGCCTCCGCTGTGTTCGGAGGGATCAGCGTGACGGGGACGATCGCGCGCACCGCTACAAATGTGCGGGCTGGCGCCCGCAGTCCGGTGTCCGGCATGATGCATGCCGGTTTTCTGCTGCTGTTCATGCTGGTCGCTGCGCCGCTGGCGAGCTTCGTGCCGCTCGCTGCGTTGGCGGGGGTGCTGGTCGTCGTCTGTTGGAACATGGCAGAGAAGGAAGAATTCGTGCTGCTGCTGCGAGACAGGCGCGCCGCTGCCGTGCTGCTGACCACATTTGTGCTGACTCTGATCGAAAGTCTGACGATCGGCATCGTCGCAGGTTGTATTGTGGCTACCCTGTTCGCGCTCTTCGGGATCGGGGTTCCAGAGGAAGGCGCCTGATTGCGTTCATGGATCGCCTCCGGAGACGAATACGGCGCTCGTTTCACGCGACTCTCCCAACGCGGCAGCTGGCCGATCGCGAGGGGTGTCGCTCTGACGAAGGAGGATAGAGCTCGCCGTGCGATCATCAGCGATCTAATGTGTGGCCTGTTCACCAATCTCGAGCGCATCGCGGCACAGTACCAAGTGCCGGCCAACGGCTCCGACTCCGAGATAGCGTCGCTCCACGACTACCGCGACGAAGGGATCGTTTCGATCAATGGATCTGAGATCACGATTGCGCCGCACTGGCGTGCCGCCACGCGCCTGGTCGCCGCGGCCTTCGACAGTTATTTGCAAGACGGGCAAAGAAGGCACTCAAGCGCTGTGTGACCGCCTCTTCGATCGCGGCGCAGCGGCGCGTGGGCAAAAGGGCTCGTCGATCGTTCACCCCGTTGAAATCGATCAAAGCCATGGCCTCTCGGCCGGCGATGATGGGTTGTCTTCTGGGAGGGAGTGGCGATGTTCAAGAACGTTCTGGTGCCAAGCCTGACTTCGGTGTGCAGCGTGCCGGCGATGGAACTGGCGTTGAAGATGGCAC
>DATEZM010000412.1:0-11436 GCA_035255625.1 Rhizomicrobium sp.
GAGCGGCCACTGGCGGAGCGGTTGCTGGCGTGGCTAACCGATCGCGCGGTGCATGGCTCAACCGTGCTGCTCGGCGATCCTGGGCGAAGTTACTTTCCCAAAAGTGGCGTTGAGAAACTCGACACCTTTCGCGTCCAGACAACGCGCGATCTGGAAGACCGGGAGATCCGCGAGACCAGTGTTTACCGCCTGATCGCATGAGTGTTCACCGCCGGCGCAGCGGCGCGGGCGACGGGCCGACATAGCGCGAACGGGGGCGGATGAGTTTCTTGCTCTCGAGTTGCTCGCTCGCATGCGCGACCCAGCCGGCGAGCCGCGACATCGCGAAGATCGTGGTTTCGCAGCCCTGCGGCAGGCCGAGCGCGCGGCGCATCACCGCCAGCGCATAGTCGATATTGACGAAGGCGCCCGTCGCCTCGCGGATACGCGCCGGGATCTCTTCCACCAGCCGCCGATCGACACCGATGCCTGCGAGCACCTCCAGCAGCGCGATCGCGCGCGGATCGCCGTCGCGGTAGACCGCGTGGCCAAAGCCGGGGAAGCGCTCGCCCAGCGCCACACGCTCGCGCACGATCGCCGCGATGTCACCTGCCATCAGGATGTCGAGCAGCTTGGCCGCGAGCGGACCGACGCCGCCATGGCGCGGGCCTTTCAGCGCGACCAGGCCGGCGATGATCGCATCATAGAGGCTGATCCCGGTCGAGGCGGCGCAACGCACCGTGAAGGTCGAGGGATTGAGCTCGTGGTCGGCGAGCAGGACGAGGGCGCGGCGGAGGAAATCCTCGGCCTGCGGATGATCCGGCGCCCAGGCGCGCGCGATCTGCTTGTGCAGCGGCTCCGCCGAGGGCTCGGCACCGATCATCGCGGCCACGCCGAGACGCAGAATGCGCGCACCCGTCGCGGCGCGGCCCTCGGCGACGGCGGCGTAGGCGCGCGGATCGGCTTCGGTCGCCTGGGAGAGAACCGCGATGGCGCGATCGATCGGCGGCGCCTGGCGCGTGGCCGCGAGAATGGCGCGCATGGCGTCGGACAGGACCGGCAGATTCGATTTGGCGAAGGGGTCGGCGGATTTCGAATCCCAGAGAAGCGTCGCGCATTGCTCGAAGGTCGCAGTCTCGGCCAGCGTCACGGCGCGGACGCCGCGATAGATCGGGCCTTCCTCGGTGATGGTCGAGACGGCGGAATCCATCACCGGCAGGTCCGGCGATTTGAGCCCCTGCCCCTCGACCAAGAGCGCGCGGCGGTTCTTGAGGCTGCGGACATCCTCGGCGCGGTAGCGGCGGCTGCGCGGCGTCTCGCCCGGCTCGGAGCGGATCAGGCCGCGGCTGACATAGGCGTAGAGGGTGGCCGGCGAGACGGCGAGTTCGGTCGCGGCATCGCGGGCGGTGAGGTAGAGCGGTTCGTCCAAATTGTTCATGTTGATTATGCTAATCAAGATTGATCAATGCGTCCAGAGACCCGATCTTTTGTGCGATGCAACAGGAGAGCGGGAAATGACATTGCAAAGCAGCAAATCGCCCATCGGCCTCGATGGGGTTCCGGCCGCCGAAACGGCGCTCAGCCATGTCGACGGCCAGAAAGGCGAATTGATCATCGCCGGCGAGCGTGTGGCGGACCTCGCCGCCAAGACCAGTTTCGAAGGCGTCACGGCGCGACTGTGGACGGCGGCGAACAACGTGCCGATCAGCGAGGCGGAAGTGCGCGCGGCACTGGGTGAGGCGCGGGTGCGGGCGCATGCGCGCCTGCCGCAATTCCGGGCCGCCAGCGAAGGACTCTCCATCATCGACGGCTTCCGCGCCGCGATCGCCACGCTCAAGGCCGAGCACGGTCTGACGCATGACGCGACCATCGTCGGCGCGATGCCCGTCATCGTCGGCGCGCTGGTGCAACGGAACAAAGGCAAGCAGTCCTTCATTCCGAACGCCAAGCTCGGCCATGCCGCCGACACGCTGTCGATGTTGCATGGGCGCGCGCCCAACGCGGCCGAGACGGCGGCGCTCGACGCCTATTTCGTGACCGTGTGTGACCACGGCATGAATGCGTCGACCTTCACCGCGCGCGTCATCGCCTCGACCCAGGCCGATCTGTTCTGTGCGATCACCGGCGGCTATTGCGCGCTGACCGGTCCGCTGCATGGCGGCGCGCCGGAGCCGGTGCTGGAAATGCTCGACGCCATCGGCACGCGCGAGCGCATCAAGCCGTGGATCGATGAGGCGCTGGCGCGCGGCGAGCGGCTGATGGGATTCGGCCACCGCGTCTACAAGGTGCGCGATCCGCGCGCCGACGTGCTGAAGACCGCGGTCGAGAAGCTCGCCAGCAACGCCATCGACATGCCGTTCGCCGCCGAGGTCGAGGCCTATGCGCGCGAGGCGCTGCGCCGGAAGAAGCCCGATCATCCGCTCGACACCAATGTCGAGTTCTTCACTGCGATCCTGCTCGACGCGCTGCAGATCCCGCGCCAGGCCTTCACGCCGATCTTCGCGACGGCGCGTGCCGCCGGCTGGACCGCGCATGCGCGCGAGCAGCAGCGGCGTGGCAGGCTGCTGCGGCCGAGCTCGGCCTATATCGGGGAGATGCCGGGCTAGGTCAGGCATCGCGTTCGGCAACATAATTGTTTTCTGGAATCGAGGGTGGGGTATCGCGCATGCGGTGCGCCACCCGCGCCGCGATTCGCTTTGGTGACGCAAGACGTTGAGCGAGTTTCGGCAAGATAATTGTTTTTGAGATGCGCGCAGGAGTGGCGCGTCGACCTTTCCAAATCATGGCGGCGCGAGCGACTTATCCACGCTTTGGCGTGCGCGATTCGGCACGCAGGCGCGTTCGTCCGAACGTGCGCATGCGCGTTTGGCGACTGCGTTTGCTGGCGCAAATGGACCGATCGCCCTTTCATTGGACGATTATACGGCCGTGCGCGCGCTGTTGGATAAGTCGTGCGGGCCTGGCACGAAGCGACATAGACTTCGCGCTCAACACGGAGCGGGCGCGATATGCTGACCAAATATCTTGTGGCGTGGGCCTTCCTGATCGCCGCCACCACATTCGAATCGTTCGGCGACGCGACGGTGCGCATCGGTCTGTTCAACCGTGTCGGCGCATTGCAGATCGGGGTACTGGCCGGCGGCGCAGCCATGCTGTTCGGCTATGGCGTGATGCTCAATTTGGCGCCGCTGCCGTTCGAGCGCGTCGTCGGGCTCTACATCGCGACGCTGTTTCTTGTCTGGCAGGGCGTCAGCTTCCTGAGCTTTCGAACCATCCCGAGCTGGCCCATCATTGCGGGAGGCGCGCTGATCGTGGCCGGCGGCCTGATCGTCACATTCTGGGGACCGAGTCCGACGGGCGATGTCATTGCGAGATGATCGAACGAAGATAGAGGCGAGACAGTGCAGACCTATCGGGGTTCTTGTCATTGCGGCCGGGTGCGGTTCGAGGTCGAGGCAGCGCTCGATCATGTGCGGGTGTGCGACTGCTCGATCTGCCGGCGGCGCGGCGCGCTGTTGCATCGCGTGGCGCCGGAGCGGATCCACTTTCTGACACCGCTGGACGATCTCGCGACCTACACGTTCAACACGCACACCGCGCGGGACTATTTCTGCCCGACCTGCGGGATATTGCCCTTCCGCCGCCCGCGCACCGCGCCCGGCGAATGGAGCATCAATGTGCGGTGCCTCGAAGAGGTCGACCTCGATGCGATCCCGGTCAAGCGGGTGCAGGGGAGCAGGTTGTCGTAGTTTTTGGTCGCCAGCTGGAGATGAAACTCAGCTGTCAAGGCCGGCCATGACAGCGAGTTTTGATGCGTGCTTTGTCTAATCTTTGAGCACTTCGAACACGAATGCCTTGCCGCGCGAGGCGGGTTCCCAGCCGGCTTCGATGGCACGCTCGATGTCTGCCTCGACCGTCTTGCGCGAGATGCGCGGACGCTGCGGGAAGAACGCCGGCCTTTCGTAGTAGGTATCACCGAGCTTTCGGTGGATCGTGCGCATCGGGTATTCGAGAATTAGCTCGCGG
This sequence comes from Rhizomicrobium sp., assembly GCA_035255625.1. Taxonomy (GTDB): domain Bacteria; phylum Pseudomonadota; class Alphaproteobacteria; order Micropepsales; family Micropepsaceae; genus Rhizomicrobium. The sequence continues at coordinate 4,006 of DATEZM010000412.1, forward strand.
AAAGTGCCGTCGGTGCGCGTCACGACGAAAGACATGCCGACATGGCCGTGCTCGGTCGACCACTGCGGCTCACTGCGCAGTTCCCAACCCAGTTCGAAGCCGCCGACCTTCGCCGTGCCTTCGATGGAGCGTTTGCGCCGTTTCTTCTGGCCATGCATGGACGCTTCTTAGCGCGGCACGAAATGGCAGACGAGCTCATTGGAGAGACGTTGAGCCACGGCACGTTGGACAAAAGGGGAACAGTCCGCGATAATGGCACCATGAAAACCCGCTTTCTCGCCGCCGCGCGCCGGGCCAAGGCGCTTTACGAACATCACAATGATGGCCTGCTCGTTGCCGGACGCGTCGGCATTTCTGCGACGCTCGCCTATCTCATCGCGTCGCTGCAGCATCTGCCGGAGACCTATTGGCCCGTGATGTCCGCCGTCATCGTGGCGCGCGGCGGAGCGAAGGGGACTGGTGGCTCGGCGACGGACAGGCTGGTCGGCACGCTGGCAGGAGCTGCCGTTGGACTCGTGGCGTCGCAACTGCACCGCTTCGGCATTCCCGACTGGGCGCTGCTGTTCCTCGCCATGGCACCGATGGCGTTTCTCTCGGCCGACAACACCGCGTTCCGCGCCGCGCCGATGGCGGCGATGATCGTGCTGTCGGCAGCGGGCAACGGCAAAGGCGGGCTGTTCGGTTTCGGCGTCGCCGGGCTGCGCGTGCTCGATGTCGGGCTCGGCACGCTGGTGGCGCTGTTCGTGTCCTATGTCGTGCTGCCGTCGAACGCGCTGAAGAACCTGCGCCGCGATGCGGCCGCGCTGATGATGCCGTTCGCCAATCTGCTCTCCACCGGGATGCGGCCGGACGATCCGGAAGCGCTGACCAAGTTCACCCGCATCAATGCCAAGACGCGCAAGGAGATGCGCGAGATCGTCATTGCGGCGCGCCAGATCAAGGCGAAGGGCGCGGCCGAGACGCTGCCGAACCAGTTCGCCGCCGCTTTGTCGCGCGCGCATGGCGCCATCGTGTTCATCAACCGCGCGCTGTCGGGCGCGCCGGTGCCAGAAGGTGTGTCGGCCGTGCTGAGGCCCTTCGTGCGCGACGCGCGGGCGCGGTTCGGCGCGATCCATCATCTGCTGGCGGAGGGCACACCGGCCGGCGCGGGCGCGGAGCTGGACGCCAGCGTGGCGCTGGCCTCGGCGCGGCTGGAAAAGCTGCCGGGCGATCCGGCGGCGCATCTGGAAGCGTTGCCCTTCCTAATGCAGACCTTGTGCTCCGATCTGAACGAGCTTGCGACAGCCGCGGCGGCGATCAGCGGACCGCCGAAAGCGCATGGGGTTGAAGCAGCGGAGACGGTAGCGGCGGAGCGCTAGCGTCTACTTCACCACCCGCGAATCCAGCGGCGGCTCGAGCGGCGGCGGTTCGTGACCGGTCATGCCGTCGCCGTGGCGGAGCTTGGAGTGGCGATAGCCGTAGCCGATATAGATCAGCGCGCCGATGATGATGTAGACGACCAGAATATAAAGCGCGATCGGATCATGCGGCGCGGCGTAGCTCGGCCGTGCAGCACCCGGCGGCAACGGGCTCAGCATGCCGAACAGCTGGCCGATGAGATCGCGGCCCATCGCAGCACCCGTGATGTCGAGCAGGATCGGTCCCATCATGAGAACAATGCAGAAGAACACGCCCAGGATCGGCGTCCAGGGATAGAACGGCACCTTGAACGGGCGCGGGATGTTGGGCTCGGCCCGGCGCAGATAGATCACCGTGGCGCAGACGATGGCGAAGGCGAGCGCGGTGCCGAGGCTGACGAGATTGCCCATGACGTCGAGGGGAAGAACCGCAGCGGCGATCGCGATGATGCCGCCCAGCAGGATCGTTCCGGCGGCCGGCGTCTTGAAGCGCGGATTGACGTGGCCGAACAGCCGCATGAGCAGGCCGTCTTTCGCCATCTGGTAGAACACGCGGGTCTGGGCGTAGCTCAAGACGAGCATCACCGAGCTCAAGCCCGTGAAGGCGCCGATCTTGATGATGAAAGAGAACAGGTTGAGCTGATGATTGCCCGTCAGCGGCCAGGAGATGATCGCCCAGGTGGGGTTCATCCGGTCGACCGCGACTGCGATCGGATCGGGGACGTTGAGCGTGCGGAACGGCACCACGCCGGTCAACACCGCGGCGACCGCCATGTAGATGATCGTGCAGATCACCAGCGAACCCAGGATGCCGACGGGCAGATCGCGCTGCGGATTCTTCGCCTCGCCCGCTGCGGTCGAGACCGCCTCGAAGCCGACATAGGCAAAGAACACATAGGACGCGGCGCGCAGAATGCCGGCCCAGCCATAGTGGAAGCTGCCCTCGTTTTTCGGAATGAAGGGATGCCAGTTCGCGGGGTTGAAGTACTGCACGCCGATGACGATGAAAGCGAGAAGCACCGTGACCTTGATCACCACGATGACGTTGTTCACTTTTGCGGACTCGCTGATGCCGATGCAGAGCAGTGTGGTGACGGCCAGGATGCCGAGCGCGCCGACGATGTTGACCGCGCCGGTCACCTGAAGCGCACCATGCGCCGCGGGATCGGCGGCATTGGGCACAATATACTGCATCGTGGAATGCGAGATCGCATCGGGGATCAGGACGCCGAAATCATGCGCCAAGCTGACGACATAGCCTGTCCAGCCGGCGGCGACGGTCGACGCGGCGATGCCGTATTCGAGCAGCAGCAGCCAGCCCATCGTCCAGGCGAACACTTCGCCCAGCGTGACGTAGGAATAGGTATAGGCGGAACCCGAGACCGGCATGGTCGAGGCGAGTTCGGCGTAGCACAACCCGGCGAAGGCGCAGGCGAGGCCGGAGATGATGAAGGCGTAGATCACGCTCGGCCCCGCCATGGTGGCGGCGGCGTGGCCGGTCAGCACGAAGATACCGGCGCCGATGATGCAGCCGATGCCCAGCGTCACGAGATTGAAGGGACCCAGCGTGCGGCGCAGTTCGCTCGAGCCGAATTCGCTCGTCACATGCGATACAGGCTTGCGCGTGAAGATACCCGCCATAGAACTCCCCCAGAGCCACCGGATTCGGGCCGGAGCCTAGTGGGCACACCTTCGCGCGGCAAGCGGCCGCTCGGCGAAAAGCGTGAGTACACAGACATTTGCGGGGCCAAGCGGCAACCGGCATGATGCGCAAAGCAGCGGCCGGCGGCACACATGACCTATCGTTCCTTGCGCGACTTCATCGCGAAGCTCGAAGCCGAGGGCGAACTCGTGCGGGTGCGCGAGACCGTCTCGACCGTGCTCGAGATGACGGAGATCCAGACGCGGCTGATCGCGCAAGGCGGGCCGGCGGTGATCTTCGAGAAACCGCTCAAGGCCGATGGTACGGCTTCGAACATCCCGGTGCTGGTCAACCTGTTCGGCACGGTGAAGCGCGTCGCGATGGGCGTGACGATGGATGGCAAGGAGCGCCGCGATGCGCTGGCGCTGCGCGAAGTCGGCGAAGTGCTGGCGACGCTGCGCCAACCGCAGCCACCGCGGTCGTTCGGCGAAGCGTTCGAGCTTCTGCCGTTGGCCAAGACGATCCTGGCGATGAAACCCAAGAGTGTGTCGCGCGCGCCGGTGCATGAGGTGGTCCTGCGCGGCGATCAAATCGATTTGAACCGGCTGCCGATCCAGACCTGCTGGCCCGGCGAACCGGCGCCGCTGATCACCTGGCCGCTGGTGGTGACCAAGGGGCCCGGCGAGGCGCGCGAGGACAATTACAATCTCGGCATCTATCGCATGCAGGTCCTGAACAGGAACCAGACGATCATGCGCTGGCTCAAGCACCGCGGCGGGGCGCAGCATCATCAGCGCTGGGCGAAGGAGAAGGCGGCGCCCTTGCCGGCGGCGGTCGTGCTCGGCGCCGACCCCGGCACGATCCTCGCGGCGGTGACGCCGATTCCGGAGACACTGTCGGAATATCAGTTCGCCGGATTGCTGCGCGGCCAGCGTGTCGAGCTGGTCGATTGCGTGTCGCAGCCGCTGAAGGTACCGGCGGAAGCGGAGATCGTGCTCGAAGGCGAAGTATCGCTCACCGACTATCGCGACGAAGGGCCTTATGGCGATCACACGGGCTACTACAATTCGGTCGAGCAGTTTCCCGTCTTCACCGTGACCGCGATCACCATGCGCACGCGTCCGATCTATCTGTCGACCTATACGGGGCGTCCGCCGGACGAACCGAGCGTGCTGGGTGAGGCACTGAACGAAGTGTTCGTCCCGCTGCTCAAGCAGCAATTTCCCGAGATCGTGGATTTCTGGCTGCCGCCGGAAGGCTGCTCCTACCGCATCGCCGTGGTGTCGATGAAGAAAGCGTATCCCGGCCACGCCAAGCGCGTGATGATGGCGGTGTGGTCCTATCTGCGCCAGTTCATGTACACGAAGTGGGTCATCGTGGTGGACGACGACATCGACGCGCGAAACTGGAAGGACGTGATGTGGGCAGTCTCCACCCGCATGGATCCGGCGCGCGACATCACGCTGGTGGAACATACCCCGATCGACTATCTCGATTTCGCTTCGCCACAGAGCGGGCTCGGCTCCAAGGTCGGCCTCGACGCGACCAACAAGCTTGCGCCGGAGACTTCGCGCGAATGGGGCCGCAAGATCCGCATGGACGACGCGATCATCGAAACCGTCACAACGAAATGGCCGAGCCTGGGACTGCCGGGCAGCGGAAAGCCGGTCTGGAAAGACTGAGTCCGTGTTGACGCCGCGGTTTTTGCGGGTTCCGGCGCGCGCGCTTGACGGGTTTGCGAACTGCTCTACTTATGGCGGAGCCACGCCGGACAATCGACCGCCATGAACGATCCCTTTTCGACGCCAATTGCGATGGTCGCGTTCTATGCCGCGATCAACGCCCTCATCATGGTCGTGCTCGGTATGCTGGTCGTGCGGGCGCGGGTGAAGACCCGCACCGAGATCGGCGACAATGGCGATCCCGCGATGATCGGGCCGTTGCGCGCCCATGCCAACAACACCGAGACGGTGCCGATGGCGATCGTGCTGATGATCCTGATGCTCGGGCTTCAGGCGAGTGTCGGTGTCATCCATGTGGTCGGCATCACGCTGACGCTGGGCCGAGTGCTGCACGCCATCGGCCTCTCGCGCAACGTCGGCACCTCGATGCCACGGCTGCTCGGCATGATCCTGACCTGGGCGGCCTATTTCATCGCCATCGCGTCGGTGCTGTGGCTCGCCTTCGTTCCGGTCTGAGCGATGGCGAAGATCGACTCTCAGGCGATCCTTGATACGCTAATCCGCGGCGCGAAGTCGGCCGGCGCGGATGCAGCCGACGCGATGATCGTGGAGAATGTCGCCGCCAGTGTCTCGTACCGGCTGGGCAAGCTTGAAGACGTCGAGCGCGCCGAAAGCCAGGACATGGGCCTGCGCGTGTTCGTCGGCCAGAAGGTCGCCTTCGTCTCGTCGAACGATTTCACGAAGGGCTCGCTCACACACCTTCCCGGCCGCGCCGTCGCGATGGCAAAACTCGCGCCCGAGGACAAATATGCTGGCCTGGCGCCGCGCGACCGCCTGGCGAAGTCCATCCCCGCGCTCGACATCGAGGACCGCAACGAACCGGCGGCTGAGACGCTGGTGGAATGGGCGCGTGGTGCCGAAGGCGCGGCGATGACCGTCAAAGGCGTGACCAATTCGGAAGGCGGCAGTTCGAGCTTCAGCCGCACCGGAATCGCGCTCGCGACCAGCGACGGCTTCTTCGGCAGCTATGCGGGCACGAACAGCAGCATCGGCGTCGCCGTGGTGGCTGGCGAAGGCACTGGGATGGAGCGCGACTACGACTATGCGAGCGCCCGCCATGCCGCGGATCTGGGCGGCGCGCAAGCGATCGGCCGGAGCGCCGGCGAACGAACGGTCAAACGGCTCAACCCGCGCAAGGCGAAGTCGCAGTCGGTACCGATCGTCTACGATCCGCGCGTGTCCGGCGGCCTTGTCGGTCATCTGGCAGGTGCGATCTCCGGCAGTTCGATTGCCCGTGGCGTGAGTTTCCTGAAAGACATGATGGGCAAGCAGATCTTCGCCCCGTCGATCAATGTGATCGACGACCCGCACCGGCTGCGCGGCCTGCGCTCAAAGCCGTTCGACGGCGAGGGCGTCGCCAACCGGCGCTGGGCGCTGATCGAAAATGGCGTGCTCAAGACCTGGCTGCTCGAAAGTGCCAGCGCGCGGCAGCTCGGGCTCGAAACCACCGGCCATGCGGCGCGCGGCACCGGCGGTCCGCCCGCCCCATCGCCGACCAATCTCTACATGGAGCCCGGCACGCTCACACCGCAGGCACTGATGAGCGACATCAAACAGGGCTTCTACGTCACCGAACTGATCGGCATGGGCGTCAGCAACGTCACCGGCGACTACAGCCGCGGCGCGGCCGGCTTTTGGATCGAGAATGGCGAGATCGCGTTTCCGGTGTCGGAGATCACCATCGCCGGAAATCTGAAGGACATGTTCCGCGCCCTGACGCCGGCCAACGACCTGGAGTTCAAGCACGCGACGAACGCGCCGACGATCCGCGTCGAAGGCATGACCGTTGCCGGCGCCTGACGACGCCGCAGACGTTCTCGCGCTCCTGGAAAACAGCGTGCGCGCGGCGGGCGCCATCGCCAGGCGCTACTTCGGCGGCGACTTCAAGCGCTGGGACAAGGGCAAGGGCAGTCCGGTCACCGAGGCCGACATCGAAGTCGACCGCTTCCTGTGCGATGCGCTGCGCAAGGCACGGCCCGAATTCGGCTGGCTCTCGGAAGAAACCGAGGACGATCGCGCGCGGCTGAACACGCATTCGCAATTCGTGGTCGATCCGATCGACGGCACCATCGCCTTCATGAAGGGGCGGCCGCATTTCGCGATCTGCGCCGGCGTTGTGACGGATGGCACGCCGGTCGCCGGCGCGGTCTACAATCCGATCACCGAAGAGTGCTTCACCGCGCGGCTCGGCCATGGCGCGTTCCTGAATGGAGCGCCCATCCATGTCAGCGATCGCGCCGAACTCGAAGGCGCGCGCATTCTCAGCGACAAGGCGATGCTCGCCCATCCGGCCTGGAACACACCGCCCAACCGGCCCTGGCCGACGATGCAGGTCGAGACCCGCAACTCGATCGCCTATCGCATGGCGCTGGTCGCCTGCGGCCAGTTCGACGCCGCGCTGGCGCTCTCCAGCAAGCGCGACTGGGACCTGGCCGCAGCCGAAATCGTCGTGTGCGAGGCCGGTGGCATGATCACCACGCACACCGGCGCGCGCCTCTTCTATAATCGCGAGAACACGATTCACCCCTCGCTCGTGGTGGCGGGGCCAAGACTTCATGCCGAGATATTGGCGCGGGTGGCACATCTCAACCTGCCGCGCGGACAGGAGGACACGTGACCGATCATGCCCCGGCGCAATTGCTGCACCTGG
>DATEZM010000413.1:0-3424 GCA_035255625.1 Rhizomicrobium sp.
CGCATGCGCGCCCGGCTCCTTGAGCGTCAGGCGCAGATTGAGCCGCGACAGCGCGGCGCCGCCGTTGAACAGATGGGCCCGGTAGGACGCGTCGCGCGCGACGCGCACCGCGACATCCTCGACCTGGATGGCATTGCGCGCGGCGGGCGCCGTTCGGATGTGCGTGAGTTGGGCATTGGCGCCGACGACGGCTTCGATCGCGACATTTGCGAAACCGGTGCCCGGCTTGCGGGTCTCGACCAAAGTGAGCGAAGCGCCCTCTTCCACAAGGATCAACGCGCGCGCATGACCGGCGCCGGAGACTTCGAACCGCAACGGAATAGAGGCATGTGTGCTCTTCGGAACGCGGATGGCGAAACCGGTGTGCGCCAGAGCCAGAGCCGCGGCCGGCATGGCGCCACCCTGCGCGGCTTTGCCGAGATGCGCCTGCACCCAGTCCGGCGCGTTCGCGACATCGGCGAGATCGAAATGCTCGATACCAGCGGGCAACGGCGCGAGCGTCAGAGCGATGGTATCGCTGCCGAGATCGTTGGCGGCTTCCAGCGCGGTCTTGAGGTCCGAGTATTTCCAGTCTTCGACACGGCGGTGCGGCACGCCCCTGGCGTGGAACAGCTTGACCGCCTCGGCCCGGCGTGGCTCGAGCCACGGCACGGCCGGCGCTGCATGTGCCAGTGCGTCCGCGAAAATGGCGTCCGCCGTGCTCATGCCGCCTTGCCTACGATGTGTTCGTAGCCCTTGGCCTCGAGTTCGTGCGCCAGCTCCTTGCCGCCTTCGGCGACGATGCGCCCATGCGCCAGCACATGGATGCGGTCCGGCACGATGTAGTCGAGCAGGCGCTGGTAATGCGTGATGACCAGCATGGCGCGCTCCGGCGAACGCAGGGCGTTGACGCCTTCGGCAACCAGCTTCAACGCGTCGATGTCGAGGCCGGAATCGGTCTCGTCGAGGATGGCGAGCTTCGGCTCGAACAGCGCCATCTGGAGAATCTCCAAACGCTTCTTCTCGCCGCCGGAGAAACCGACATTGAGGGCGCGCTTGAGCATCTCTTCGCTGACCTTCAGCGCGGCCGCACGCTTGCGTACGAGCTTCAGAACGCTCATCGCGTCCAGCTCCTTCTCGCCGCGGGCGCGCGCCTGCGCGTTGAGCGCGGTTTTGAGGAAGGTGAGCGTCGTGACGCCGGGAATCTCGACCGGATATTGCATGGCGAGGAAGATGCCCTTTGCGGCGCGGTCTTCGGGCTTCATTTCGGCCAGGTCTTCGCCGTTGTACGTGATCGAACCCGAGGTGATGTCGTATCCGGCACGGCCGGCCAGAACATAGGACAATGTCGACTTGCCCGAGCCGTTGGGGCCCATGATGGCGTGAACCTGCCCGGCGCCAACGCTGAGCGTCAGGCCCTTGAGGATTTCCTTGCCATCGACGGCGACCTGGAGGTTTTTGATTTCAAGCATTTTATTCGTTCAATTCCGGGGGCATGAGTTCGGGATGAGCTTCGTAAATCGGAGAGAGAACATCGCCGAAGATGTTCCCCATGAGTCGGCCTGCGATCATGCGATACCGTTCGAATTCGTCCCGATCGCACTCGTTCATAACAATCCGGACGGTTTCGTCGATCTGCGCGGAAACGGCGCGCAACGCACTCTCAACTTTGGAGGCCGTCTCGCGATTCATCGCTATCCCACGCTCCCTTCCAGACTGATGCCGACGAGCTTCTGCGCCTCGACCGCGAATTCCATCGGGAGCTGCTGCAGCACTTCCTTGCAGAAGCCGTTGACGATCAGCGCCACCGCTTCTTCCTGGCCGATACCGCGCTGCAGGCAATAAAACAGCTGATCCTCGGCAATCTTCGACGTCGTCGCCTCATGCTCGATGCGCGCCGTCGGATTGCGCGCCTCGATATAGGGCACGGTGTGGGCGCCGCACTTGCCGCCGATCAGCAGCGAGTCGCATTGCGTATAGTTGCGCGCGTTCGCCGCCTTGGGATGCACGCTGACGAGGCCGCGATAGGTGTTCTGCGCCTTGCCGGCGCTGATGCCCTTGGAAATGATCCGCGAGCGCGTGTTCCTGCCCAGATGGATCATCTTGGTGCCGGTGTCGGCCTGCTGGAAATTGTTGGCGATGGCGATGGAGTAGAACTCGCCCACCGTATCGTCGCCACGCAGGATGCAGCTCGGATATTTCCAGGTGATCGCCGAACCGGTCTCGACCTGGGTCCAGCTGATCTTGGAACGATGCCCGCGGCAATCGCCACGCTTGGTGACGAAATTGTAGATGCCGCCAAGCCCATTCTCGTCGCCCGGATACCAGTTCTGCACCGTCGAATATTTGATCTCGGCGCCCTCCAGCGCGACGAGCTCCACCACAGCGGCATGCAGCTGGTTCTCGTCGCGCTTGGGCGCGGTACAGCCTTCCAGATATGAGACATAGGAACCTTCGTCGGCGACGATCAGTGTGCGTTCGAACTGGCCTGTCTCCGACGCGTTGATGCGGAAATAGGTCGATAACTCCATCGGGCAGCGCACGCCCTTCGGCACATAAACGAAGGTGCCGTCGGAGAACACCGCTGAATTCAGCGTCGCGAAGAAATTGTCGGTGACTGGAACGACGGTGCCGAGATATTTGCGCACGAGATCGGGATAGTCGCGGATCGCTTCGGAGATCGGGCAGAAGATCACGCCCGCCTCGTTGAGTTTCGCCTTGAAGGTCGTGGCGACGCTGACGCTGTCGAACACCGCGTCCACCGCGACGCCGGCCAGCGCCATCTGCTCGTGCAGCGGGATGCCGAGTTTCTTGTAGGTCTCCAGCAGCTTGGGATCGACCTCGTCAAGGCTCTGCTTCAGCGGCGTGTTCTTGGGCGCGGCGTAGTAATAGGCGTTCTGGTAATCGATCTTCCGGTAGTGCACGCGCGCCCAGTTGGGCTCGCGCATCTCCTTCCAGCGGGCGAAGGCGCCGAGACGCCATTCCAGCATCCACTCGGGCTCGGATTTCTTGGCCGAGACGTATCGCACCGTGTCTTCCGACAGGCCCTTGGGTGCGCGCTCCATCTCGATATCGGTGACGAAACCGTATTTATACTTCTCGCCGATTTCGGCGACCTGCTTTTTGGTGTCGGGCGCGGCGGACATCAGCGTCCTTTCGCGGCAAGCGACAGCTTGCGACCGAGCAGCGTGCGAAGCGAGGTGAGGAAGTCACTCATTTCCGTCAGCCCGGTGTCCGGACCGAAGCTCACGCGCAGCGCACAGCGCGCTAGGCTGTCGGGCACGCCCATTGCAGCCAGCACATGCGAGCCGCCGACCTTGCCCGACGAACAGGCGGCGCCGGAACTGATGCAGATGCCGTCGAGGTCGAGCGCCATGAGCGCTGTCTCGGCCTGGATCTGCGGAATGGCGAAGCAGGAGACGTTCTTCTGGCGCAACTCGTCCTC
>DATEZM010000414.1:0-6120 GCA_035255625.1 Rhizomicrobium sp.
TGCGCCGCACCAAATGGGGCAGCCCTTGAAAACGGCACTCGTACTTATTGGACAGCCGCGAACGGTGAGGGGATAGGCCCCGATATTCCGGTGCGCGGCTGTGTTCGAAGGGGCGGAAACGCCCCTTATTCATTTGTGGAAGTTGAAGACGATGGACAAAGACGGCAACGGCAGCACGGCTGCCATGGAAAAATATTCAGGCGCACCGGCACTGACCGGCGCGATCGAGCTTTCGGGCGCGCAGATGGTGATCCGTGCGCTCAAGGATCAGGGCGTCAAGCACATCTTCGGTTATCCCGGCGGCGCGGTGCTGCCGATCTATGACGCGTTATTCGCTGCAGAAGGCATCACCCATGTGCTGTGCCGCCATGAGCAGGGCGCGGCCCATGCGGCGGAAGGCTATGCCCGTTCGACCGGCAAGCCCGGCGTCGTGCTGGTGACATCTGGGCCTGGCGCCACAAATGCAGTCACCGGTCTGACCGACGCGCTGATGGACTCGATCCCGCTCGTCGTTCTGACGGGACAGGTCGCGACCCATCTGATCGGCACCGATGCCTTCCAGGAAGCCGATACGGTCGGCATCACGCGCGCCTGCACCAAGCACAACTGGCTGGTGAAGGACGTGGGCGAACTCGCCCGCGTCCTGCACGAGGCGTTCCAGATCGCGACAACGGGGCGGCCCGGACCGGTCGTCGTCGACATCCCCAAGGACGTGCAATTCAAGAAGGGTCCCTATATCGGTCCGGATTCGGTGCGCCATCGCACCTACAAACCGCGCGTCGAGCCAGAGCTGTCGGCGATCGTGAAGGCGATCGACCTGATGGCGCATGCGAAGAAGCCGCTGTTCTACACCGGCGGCGGCATCGTCAATTCGGGGCCGGAAGCGAGCAAGCTGCTGCGCGAGCTGGTCGCGCTCACGGGCTTCCCGGTCACTTCGACACTGATGGGGCTGGGCGCGTTTCCGGCGAGCGATCCGCGCTGGCTGGGCTTGGTCGGCATGCATGGCACCTTCGAAGCCAATAACGCGATGCACGATTGCGACGTGATGATCTGCCTGGGCGCGCGCTTCGACGACCGCGTGACGGGCAAGATCGACTTGTTTTCGCCGGGTTCCAAGAAGATCCATCTCGATATCGATCCGGCGCAGATCAACAAGAATGTTCGCGTCGACGTGCCGATCGTCGCCGACGCGACGCGCGGCCTGCGCGAACTCGTGCATTTCTGGAAAACCCAAAAAAGAAAGTCCGATCCCGCGGCGCTCAAAGCCTGGTGGGCTGAGATCGATGGTTGGCGGGCGAAGAACTCGCTCGACTTCAAGAATTCGGCCACGCTGATCAAGCCCCAACACGCTATCGACCGGCTCTATGCGCTGACCAGAGGCCGCGACGTCTACATCACGACCGAGGTCGGTCAGCACCAGATGTGGGCGGCGCAGCGCTTCAAGTTCGAGGAACCCAATCGCTGGATGACGTCAGGTGGTCTCGGTACCATGGGCTATGGCCTGCCCGCCGCCATCGGTGTGCAGATGGCCCATCCCGATGCCCTCGTCATCGATATCGCGGGCGAGGCATCGGTGCAGATGACGATGCAGGAGATGTCGACGGCGGTGCAGTACGACCTGCCGATCAAGATCTTCATCCTGAACAACGAATACATGGGCATGGTGCGCCAATGGCAGCAGCTGATGCATGGCGGGCGCTATTCGCATTCCTATTCGGAGGCGCTGCCCGATTTCGTCAAGCTGGCCGAGGCCTATGGCGGCGTCGGCCTGCGCGCCGACACGCCGGACGAGCTGGACAAGAAAATCCAGGAAATGATCGACGTGCGGCGCCCCGTCCTGTTCGACGTGCGGGTGGACCCGAAGGAAAACTGCTATCCCATGATCCCGTCGGGCGCGGCGCACAACGAAATGATCCTGTGCGACGCGCAAGAGGAGGGGACAAGGGTGTCGGACGAAGGAAAGATGCTAGTTTAGCCGCACGACCGATGCTGGGAAGCGAGCCATGAGACGCATTGGACTGATAGCGCTTTTGCTGCTGGCGACGACCAGCGCAACGCCCGCGCAAGACGAGAAATTACCCAAATGGGTGACCGATTCCGGGGGGCCGTCGCTGCCGGGGGAGGGTGTCGTCCGCGATCCGGAATCTGCGATCAGGATTGCCCGTGCCGTATGGCTTTCCTACGTGCCGGCAGAGCATCGAAACATAGTCGGCACCGAGAGCGACTGGCTCAATGGCGAACAGGCGACGTTGACCGACGGCGTTTGGGAGGTTTGCGAAAAGCCTCACCCGCATATTGGTGGTGGCGTTTTTATCTACATTACCAAAAAGGATGCCCGCGTGATGGGTATCGAGATTACGCAATGAGTGCCGCGCCGAAACCACCAGCGATCGAACGCCACACCATCGCCGTGCTCGTCGACAACGAGGCGGGCGTGCTGGCGCGCGTGGTCGGGCTGTTCTCGGGGCGCGGCTATAACATCGAGTCGCTCACCGTCGCCGAAGTCGATCATGCCGCACACACGTCGCGCGTCACCGTGGTGACGAGCGGCACGCCGGAAGTGATCGAACAGATCGAGGCGCAATTGCGCCGGCTGGTGCCGGTGCACCGCGTCGTCAACTGGACGACCTCGGCGCCGGGCATCGAGCGCGAGATGGCGCTGGTGAAAGTCTCCGGTACGGGCGACAAGCGCGTCGAAGCGATGCGCATCGGCGAGATTTTTCGCGCCCATGTCGTGGACACCACCCATTCAAGCTTCGTGTTCGAGATCACCGGCGCGCCGGGCAAGATCGACAACTTCGTCGACTTGATGCGCCCGCTCGGCCTCGTCGACGTCAGCCGCACCGGCGTCGCCGCGATCTCCCGCGGCCCGGAGGCGATGTGAGCGTGCGGGGCTGGAAATCTGTCGTCGTGCCTATCGCGTGCGCCGCTCTCGCCGCCTGTTCGCACAATCCGGCGCCACCCATCGCGCCGCCGCCCGCCGTGGTGATCACGCTGTGCAGCACCGGTGCGACCGCAGGCCTGGCGTTGTGCGCGCTTCTCGCGAAGATGGATGAGCCGGCGCCGCTCGCAGGCGGCACGCGCGTTCTCATCGCGCCGGCGGGACAGCCCGCGCTTGCGATCCGCGTTGTGGGCACGACGATGACGGTGAAGCGGCTCGACCGGGGCAAACTCGACCTTACGCGCAGCTTCGAGCTCTCCGACAAGGAACGCCGCGCCCTTGCCGATGCGGGCGCCGCCTGGAGCACGTTGCCGCCCAACGCCGATGGGCCCGTGCCGTGCAAGACCGCGAGCTATGTCGCCGCCGAGACCGGCGCAGGCGCGGACTACAAATTCTCGGTGGCGCAGTGCGTGGCGCTGAAGCCGCTCCGCGATCTCGCCGACGCCTATCTCGCCATCGCAACCGAAAAAGTGCCCGAACTGAAACAGGGCCTCGAACAATCTCTCGACTGAACCAGAGGAACACGTCATGCGCGTCTATTACGATCGGGATGCCGATCTGAATTTCATCAAGAACAAGAAGGTCGCGGTCATCGGCTTCGGGTCGCAGGGCCATGCCCATGCGCTCAACATGCGCGACTCGGGCGTCAAGGCGGTCGCGATTGCGGCGCGTCCCGGCGCATCCGCCGACAAGGCGAAGAAGGCCGGCTTCGATGTGATGCCCGCCGCCGACGCCGCTCGCTGGGCCGACGTCATGATGATGGTGACGCCCGACGAGTTGCAGGCCGACATCTATCGGAATGACCTCCACGCCAACATGAAACAGGGCGCGGCGCTGCTCTTCGCGCATGGCTTCAACGTCCACTTCAAGCTGATCGAGGCGCGGCCCGACCTCGACGTGCTGATGGTGGCGCCCAAGGGCCCCGGCCACACCGTGCGCAGCGAGTACCAGAAGGGCGGCGGCGTGCCCTGCCTGATCGCGATCCACCAGGACGCATCCGGCAACGCGCACGATCTTGGCCTCGCCTATGCGAGCGCCATCGGCGGCGGCCGCGCCGGCATCATCGAGACCACCTTCCGCGAGGAATGCGAGACCGATCTGTTCGGCGAGCAGTCGGTGCTTTGCGGTGGCCTGGTCGAGCTGATCCGCGCCGGCTTTGAGACTCTGGTCGAGGCGGGCTATGCGCCCGAGATGGCCTATTTTGAATGTCTGCACGAAGTGAAGCTGATCGTCGACCTCATCTATGAGGGCGGCATCGCCAACATGAATTACTCGATCTCCAACACCGCCGAGTATGGCGAATACGTCACCGGCCCGCGCATCATCACGGCGGAGACGAAGAAGGAGATGAAGCGCGTGCTCGACGACATCCAGACCGGCAAGTTCGCGCGCGACTGGGTGCTGGAGAACAAGGCCGGCCAGGCAAGCTTCAAGGCGACCCGCGCCCGCGGCGCCGCGCACCCGATCGAGGATGTCGGCGCCAAGCTGCGCGCCATGATGCCGTGGATCGCCAAGAACAAGCTGGTGGATGTCTCCAAAAATTGACCGCTCGGCGGTCGGGGTCGGAGAATTGAGCGTGGCGCGCGAAATCCGCTAGTCTCAATCCATGCGCATCGGAACACCGCTCAGCCCTGCCGCCGTCAAAGTCATGCTCCTAGGCTCCGGCGAGCTTGGCAAGGAGGTCGTCATCGAGTTGCAGCGGCTCGGCGTTGAGACCATCGCGGTCGATCGCTATGCCGACGCGCCGGCGCAGCAGGTGGCGCATCGCGCCCATGTCATCGACATGACGGATGCGCGCGCGCTGCGGGCGCTGGTGGAGCAGGAACGGCCGCATCTCATCGTGCCGGAGATCGAGGCGATCGCGACCGACGAGCTCCTGCGCATCGAGGCGGACGGTCTGGCGACGGTCAGTCCGACGGCCAAGGCCGCGCATATCACGATGAACCGCGAGCGCATCCGCCGCCTCGCCGCGGAGGAGCTCGGGCTCGCGACCTCGCCCTATGCCTTCTGTTCGTCGCTGGCCGAGCTCGACGCGGCCTGCGCGCGCATCGGTTTTCCCTGTTTCGTCAAACCGGTGATGTCGTCGTCGGGCAAGGGACAGTCGAAGCTGAAGGGGCCGGACGACGTCGCCAAGGCTTGGGACAAGGCGCTCACCGCCGGCCGCGTCAAGGAAGCGCGCGTCATCGTCGAAGGCGAGATCCGCTTCGATTTCGAGATCACGCTGCTCACCGTCCGCGCCGCCGACGGCACGCAGTTCTGCGAACCCATCGGCCATGTCCAGGTCGACGGCGACTATGTCGAGTCCTGGCAACCGCAGGCGATGTCGGCGGCGGCGCTGGAAAGCGCCCACGACATGGCGGGCAAAGTCACCGCCGTGCTGGGCGGGCTAGGCATCTTCGGCGTCGAGCTGTTCGTCAAGGGCGACACGGTGTGGTTCTCCGAAGTGAGCCCCCGGCCGCACGACACCGGCCTCGTCACGCTGGTCAGCCAGCAGCTCAGCGAATTCGCGCTGCATGCGCGCGCCATCCTCGGCCTGCCGGTTTCGACCGAGCTGCGCTCGCCCGGCGCCTCGGCCGTGATCTATGGCGGGATGGATGCCAAAGAGGTCGCGTTCGATGGCGTCGACGCGGCGCTCGTTGTGCCTGGGAGCGAGTTGCGCCTGTTCGGCAAGCCCGAAAGCTACGTCAGGCGCCGCATGGGCGTTGCACTGGCGCGCGGACGTGATACGGACGAAGCGCGGGCCCGCGCGAAGAAGGCGGCGTCGCTTGTGAAACCGGTCAGGGACTAGACATGCGTGTACCCGATAAGAACATCGCCGAGATTTTCGATCGCGGTTACACCGTGGTCGAGAATTTTATCGACAAGGATTCGCTTAGCCAGGCGCGCGAGGCGCTGTGGGCGATCCATCCCAAGCCCGAGGAGTATTTCGCCGATCCGGCGAAGTACGAGAAATACTCCAAGTCGCAATTCTCCGGCATTCAGCTCTTTCCCTTCGACCGCTGGGAGCTCAGCCGGCTCGCGGTCTATCCCGATCTGATCGACATGGCGGAACGCTTCCACGGCACCACGGAGATCGATCTCTACAAGAGCGAGTTGTGGGCGAAGTATTCCGGTGCGGTGAATTACGACCAGATGCATCACCGCGACTACCGCAACCACACGATCGTGGTGCCGCGTGC
>DATEZM010000415.1:0-3312 GCA_035255625.1 Rhizomicrobium sp.
TGGAAGAGTGGCTGATGAAGAACGACTTCAAGCCGGAGATCGGACACAAGTACAATCTGCGCACGACGCCTTACGCCAATTGGAACGGCGTGATCGACAGCGAAGTTCTCGCGATCGAGCCGAACAGGACGCTGACCTACACATGGGATTCCGGCGAGGGCCCGATGCGCGTCACGAGCGTGGTGACGTGGACGCTCACGCCTACGGCCTCGGGAACGCATCTGCGCATGGAGCAGTCGGGCTTTAAGTCCGATCAGCCACAGAACTTCCAGGGCGCCAAATATGGCTGGCAGAATTTCTTCGGCAAGCTGGAGCTGCTGCTGGCGCGGGAAGACTGACGCCTGCGTGTCGCTTTTTTCCCAGAGGAGGTGCAAATGAGCTGGAACAACGGGATCCGGCAGACACACCGCTGGCTGTCGATCGTTTTCACCCTGGCGGTCGCCGCCAATTTCGTCCCCGGCGCGCTGGGGAGACCGCCATGGCTGGTCTATACGCCACTGCCGCCGCTTTTTCTCTTGCTGTTCAGCGGCCTCTACATGTTCGCAATGCCTTATGCTGCCAGGCGGCGCCGCACGCGACGCGTTGCCGGAGAGGCATAATCGCCATGGCGAAGAGGTGGGACGCACGCGACGGCGAGCGGGCAGGGGAGGATGACATCCTGCGCTTCAACGGCGCCGTTCGGCGCGATCCCCGGATCGAAGCGTGGTTCTCCGATTTCGCCGATCCGTTGCGGCTGATGACGCGAACATGGTTCGAGCGCATGAGGGGCTGTGGCGCCGATGTGCGCGAACTCCTGCATGATGGCTGTCCGGTCGCTTGCGTCGGCGACGCGCCGTTTGGCTATGTCAATGCGTTCAAGGCACATGCCAGTGTCGGCTTCTACCAAGGTGCCGCGCTCGCCGATCCCGCCGGCTTGCTCGAAGGGGAGGGCAAGCGCATGCGTCATGTGAAGCTGCGGCCCGGGAAAGAATTGAACGTCGAGGTGTTGAACGGTCTAATCGTCACTGCCTACCGCGATATCCGACAACGGAGCTGACCCTGAAGAAGGCGAAGACCACGATGCAGAAGACCCACAGCGGCGCGACTATCGCCAAGCGATCTGCTTCTCCCTCGACGCTGATCGACGGAAGGATCAAGGATCTCGGCGATTGGCGGGGCGAAACGCTTGCGCGTGTGCGGGCCATCATCAAGTTGGCCGATCCCGACGTGATTGAAGAATGGAAATGGCGCGGCGTTCCGGTGTGGGAGCACGACGGTATCATTTGCACCGGCGAGTCCTACAAGGACAAGATCAAACTGACCTTCGCCAGGGGCGCCGCGCTCGAAGACCCTGCGCGCCTGTTCAATTCCAGCCTCGAAGGAAATGTGCGCCGCGCGATCGATATCAGCGAGGCCGACAAGATCAACGATAAGGCGCTGAAGGGGCTCATTCGCGCCGCCGTGGCGCTGAACACGTCGAAGCGAAAATAATTTCTGTCGCACCCCTTGAACATAAGGACAGCAGGCACCAATTGCGGTGGTCCTCGCAATTGGGCGAGGGTTGGAGGGGCGATTGGGAACGTCGGACACCGCTGCACAGGAATTGAACCGGCGTTTCCTCGCGCGCCGCGCGGTCGGAATCGCGTCCGTTGAATCGATATCCAGTCTCGTTTGTGAATTCGTTCAAGCCTTTGCGCGCGATCCGCACTATTCGAACCGCGATTTGGGTTCGAATGTGTTGCGTAAGCGCGGCGGCCAGCCCGGAAATCAGAACCGCCGCATCCACGGCTTTTACTCGCGCGAGGCCACGCATCTGCGCGACGGTGTCCGCGCCATGGAATGGCTGAGGCGAGAGCTTGCGTTAGATCGTGAGGAGTGGTCGTGAATATCGACGCCTACCTCACCCGCATCGGTCTCGATCATCGCCCGCCGCCGACGCTCGAAGGCCTGTGCCAGGTCCACCGCGCCCACCTGATGTCAATTCCGTACGAGAATCTCGACGTCCAGCTCGGCAGGCCCGTGACCATCGAGCGGCCGGCGATCTACGACAAGATCGTGAACCGCCGCCGCGGTGGCTGGTGCTATGAGATGAACGGCATCCTGGGCTGGGCGCTGGGCGAACTCGGCTTTCGCGTCACCCGCGCGACTGGCGCGGTCGTCCGATCACTCATGGGAGAGTTTTCGACGGGCAACCATTTAGTGCTGCGCGTCGATCTCCCCGAAGGAACCTATCTGGCCGATGTTGGTTTCGGCGACGGCCCGCGCGATCCGATCGCGATCGCCGAGGGACCTTTCGTCTCGCACGGATTTAACTTCGCCCTGGCACGGCTCGACGAGGATTGGTGGCGCTTCAGCAACGACCCGCGCGGCGGTGCGCCAAATTTCGACTTCAATCTGGCAGCGGCGGATGAAAAGCTGTTGTCGGAGAAATGCGAGTTTCTGCAGATATCGCCTCAATCGCCTTTCGTTCAGAACCTCGTCGCGCAGCGCCACGTCGCTGATGGCCTCAAGATTCTGCGAGGGCGCACGCTGCGGCATTTGACGGCGGAAG
Organism: Rhizomicrobium sp.; assembly: GCA_035255625.1. Taxonomy (GTDB): domain Bacteria; phylum Pseudomonadota; class Alphaproteobacteria; order Micropepsales; family Micropepsaceae; genus Rhizomicrobium. The sequence goes on from DATEZM010000415.1 coordinate 2,531, forward strand.
ACACGACGCAACGCTTGATCGAAAGCGCCGATGACCTCGTAACGATCCTACGCGACGAGTTCGCGCTCGACATGCCCGAAGCGGCATCGCTGTGGCCGAAGATCTGCAAGCGCCACGACGACATCCTGCAGCAGGCCGCCGCCAAGGCAGAGGAGGGTTGACTAGGCTATCCGCTGGCTGTTCGCCAAGATCGTGTTGCGCACGATGGGATATATCTGCGCCTCCCAGCGAGAACCGGAGAAAACGCCGTAGTGGCCGACGCCCGGTTGGACGTAGTGCTTCTTGCGGTTGGACTTGATCGATGGTGTGAGATCGTGCGCGGCGCGCGTCTGGCCGACCGAACAAACGTCGTCGCGCTCGCCCTCGACGGTCAGGAGCGCGGTCTTGTGGATTGCGGCGGGTTCAACGCGCTGTCGGCGATATTCGAAGATGCCGCGGGGCAGATGGAACTCCTGGAATACCTTGCGCACAGTCTCCAGATAAAATTCCGCCGGCAGGTCGGTCACCGAGAAGTACTCGTCGTAGAATTTGCGGTTGGCATCGGCCTTGTCATCCTCGCCCTTGCGGATGTGGTCGAACAGATCGATATGCGCGCGGACGTGGCGCGGCAGGTTCATGGAAAGAAAGGCCGCGACCTGGGTGAAGCCCGGATAGACGCGTCGATGCGCGCCGGGATAACGCCGCGGCACGGTGGTGATCAGGTTTCTCTCGAACCATTCGATCGGATGATCGGTCGCCAGCGTATTGACCGAAGTCGGATTGATCCGCGTGTCGACCGGTCC
>DATEZM010000416.1:0-8553 GCA_035255625.1 Rhizomicrobium sp.
AGCCGGCACGCCTGTCTTGGCCGCGGCCCGATGGCATGCCTAGACTGCTCGCACCGGACCAGGAGGGGACCATGACGAGCATCACCGCCACAGACGACAAGACGGGCCGCAAATTCTATCTCGACGATCCCGACGATTTGAAACCGGGCGAGAAGGTCACCTTCCTGCTTAGCCTGCATGGCGGCGGCTCGGTCGGCGCGTGGCAGCGCGCCTATTTTCCCGCCGTCGATTTCAAGGAGAAATACCGCCTAGTGATCGCGACGCCCTCGGCTGCGACCAAGGAGCCGGCGCGCATGTGGGTCGGTAAGGCCGATGACGAACATCTGCGCAACATCGTCGAGCAGGTGATCGCCAAATACGGCAAAGCCAACATCGCGCGCTTCTGGCTGGTGGGGCATAGCCAGGGTGGAATGACATCGCGCCGGCTTCTGGCCGAGGACCGCTATTTCCAGGATCGGGTCGATGGCTGGCTGAGCCTGTCGGGTGGCCGCATCGGCGTGGCCGAACGCGCCAAGGATTTCGCGCTGCCGATGCCGCCGGGCGTCGAGCGGCGCATGCCGGCCTTCGCGCCGCCGCCGCCGATCGACATCGACCTCAGCCACATCTTCACGACCGGCGAATACGAGATCGCAGCGCTGCCCGAAACCTCGCCGCTGGCGGAGAAGTACGGCGCCGGTCCGCGCCAGCGCCTGGCCGACGTCATCGACACGGTGGGTGGAAAGATTCACGACACCGGGCGCGAGAGCTATTCCAATCGCGGCTGGGGCTTCAAACCCGGCCCGGGCACGGCACAGGTCTTCGTCTATCCCAATGCCAAAGGCGGCCGCGTGATCGCCGACGTGGTGCGCCTGAACAAGGGTCATACCGAAGGCCTGGAACCGAACGTGACCGAGGCGCTCCTCAAGCTGGTCCTCAGCTCGCCCGGCGGCAAGCTGCAGTCCGCGCGTTGAGCCGGGAATATTGAAATGAGAACTGTGCTGGCATTGCTTGTCGCGGTGAGCTGCACAGATCCCGCGCTTGCCGCCGATCTACAAACGGCCATTCTCGCGGTTCACAATCGCGAGCGTGCCGCAGTCGGCGTGCCAGCCTTGGTGTGGAGCGATGCGCTGGCGGCGCACGCGGCGGTCTGGGCCAAACATCTCGCGAAGATCGGCACGCTCCAGCATTCGCAAAACCAAGCCCGGCCGGGCGAGGGAGAGAATCTGTGGATGGGAACGGCCAACCGCTACACGCCCGATGAAATGGCCCAGGGCTGGGCCGGCGAGAAGAAAGATTTCAGGAACGGCGTCTTTCCCGATGTTTCGCAATCGGGAAACTGGCAGGCGGTCGGCCACTACACGCAGATGATCTGGAAGGGCACCACCGAGATCGGCTGTGCCCTGGCGACAGGCGGCCAATACGACATTCTCGTCTGCCGCTACGGACCGCCGGGCAACATGATGGGCGAAGCGCCGTTCTGAGCAGACAGGCAGAGGCCAGCGGCGCCGCTTCAGAAATGCGGAATCCAGTGCGTGTCGCGCGATAGCGTGATGGCGAGTTGGCTGGCGAGTCCAATATCGCACGCGATAGTGCCTATCACGCCGACGAAGCGAAACGGCGTCGCGCCAGAGCTGATGGCGATGCCCAGGGCGTGCGACAGCCGCGCGATCACGAAACCGGCGGCATAATAGGGGAGTGCTATCGACCACTGGCCGGTCATTTCGACCAGCGCGAGCAGGATCAAGAACAGCGGCGCGTTCTCCGCAAGATTGCCGTGCATGCGGATGCGGCGCAGCAGCATCGGATCGGTGCCTTCACCCAATCCGGTCCGGTAACGGCCGCGGCCCCTCGCGGTGTAGAGCGTCAGCAACATCTGCAGCACCACGAGCGGGATCGCCGTCGCAGCCGTGATGTATGGAAAGGATAGTGCCGTCATCGTGATGCCCCCGCCGCGTAGATCGCGCACGCTAACACGATACGGCGGTGAAATCTCAGGCGGTGAAGAATGCGCGCAGCAGCTTCTCGGCACGATCCGGTTCGTCGCGATAGACTCCGTGGCCCGCGTCTTCGAAGACCTCGAGCCGGCGATGGGCGGACGGCAGCGCGTCGTAGATCTCGCGCGCGCAACTAACCGGCGTGATCGGGTCATAGCCGCCACTGAGCACGAGCGCCGGACAACGGACATTCGCGAGGCCGGCGCGCGTGTCCATGGTGAGCATCTCGCCGAGTGAGAAATGCCGGGTGACCTCTGGCTTGGCGATAGCGCGACGCCGCGCTGCCGCCTGGTCGTCCGTCACCGCGCCCGGCGGATTGTAGAGCGGCATGCAGACGCGGACATAGTCAGCGAAGGCCGCGTCGTCGGGCTTCAGCCAGAACTTTTCCGCCACCGCGCGTGCTTCTTTGCCGCCGCGCCCTTCGAGGATCGCAAACGTCTCGTCGAGCCGGATGCGCGCCGCGGTCGAGGAGAACACGACCTTCGACGGATGCTCCGGATGGCGTGCCGCATAGGCGATCGCCACCATGCCGCCGAACGACTGGCCGAACACCACCGGCTTCTCGATGCCGAGCGCGTCGCACAGGCCTTTCACGTCGTCGCCCCATTGCGCCAGGTTCCAGGTTTCGGGTCCGCCCGACGAACGCCCATTGCCGCGATGGTCGAGATAGAGCACCTGATTGGTGTCGGCGAAGCGGTCGAAATAGGGCCGCATGGTCGAATGGTCGAAACCGGGCCCGCCATGCATGACGATGAGCGTCGGCCGCTCGATCATCCGCTCGCCGCCCGGCACGAGCTTGGGGCCGACCGTGTCGAAGAAGATGCGCGCGCCGTTGACGTCAACGAACATGGGCAGGCTCCAGTTCGGGCAGGATGTCGAGCGCGTGCGGCGTCACCTGTGCCGGTGCGCTCTCCAGGATCAGGTACATGGCGATAGTGGCGGCCGCGGTTGCCACCAGCAGATACCAGGCCGGCGCCATCGGACTGCCCGTCGCCTTCAGCAGCCAGGTGACGACGAGCTGCGTCGTGCCGCCGAATGTCGCGATCGACGTCGCATAAATCGTGGCGAACGTGCCGCCACGGATGCTCTTGGGCAGGGTCTCGGCGAACGCCGCGTAGAATGCGCCGGCATTGACCGAGGAAACGAAGCCGAGAACGATGTTGACGACGAGAAAGACCGTCGGCGAACCCGAGGACACGATCCACACGAACAACGGATAGATCATCAGGAGATAGGCCACGTTCGGCCAGATCATCACCGGCCGCCGCCCAATCCGGTCCGACAGCCAGCCGCCCCATAGCACGGCGCCGACGCCAACCAGGTTACCCAACGCTCCGGCGGCAAAGCCCACCGTCGCGCTGAAGTGCAGCGTGCTCTGCGCATAGGTCGTCATGTAGTCAAAGACGTAGGTCGAGATCGTGCCACCGGCGAGCACGACCAGAGAGAGCATGATGATGCGCCAGCTCTCGCGCACCGCGCCCAACCGTGTCTGCGCCCGGGTCACTGTGACGGCGTGCGGCTCTTCCTCGTGCAGCGTCTCGGGCAGGCGACGGCGTATCCACAAGCCAAACGGCAGTGTCACCGCGCCGAGCAGGAAGGCGATGCGCCAGCCATACGAGTCGAGCGCGGACGTACTCATCACTGCCGACAACAGGACGCCGATACTGGCACCGGTCGTGGCCGCGATGCTCTGACTTGCGCTTTGCCAAGAAACCGCCAGTCCACGCGCTTTGAGCGGCGCAGCCTCCATCAGATAGGCGGTGGTCGGCCCGACTTCGCCGCCGAGCGAGAAACCCTGCACCAGGCGGCACAGCACCGCCAGGATCGGCGCCGCGATTCCGATTGCCGTATAGGGCGGTATGATCGCGATCCCGATGATGGCGCAACCCATCATCGTGAAGCTCAGCATCATGACGGCGCGACGCCCGACCTTGTCGGCATAGAAGCCCAGGACCAGGCCACCGATCGGCCGTGTGATGAACCCCGCCCCGAAGGTCGCCAGCGACAGCATCAGACTGCCGAACTCGCTGGTCTTGGGAAAGAAGGCGTGGCCGATCTGGATGGCGAAAAAGGCGTAGGTGATGAAGTCGTAGAATTCGAGCGCGTTGCCGGCGGTGGCCGCCATGATCGCGCGCGCGCTCAGGGATTTCGATACGGCTGGCGGCGGGTGGGCGGCCATGGACGGCTCTCCTGATCCGCCGCGAACTCCGGAAGCCGGCGAGAATTGCTCCGGCCGCCAGCAAAGCCCGGCCATCGCCATTGTGCAACTTAACAATGCAAGGGAAGCCTCGGTCTCACAATCCCGGACCGAAGCCGCACATGCGCCTAGGCGAACCGCCGCCGGAACGGCGGTCGCCGCGACGGCGCGCCGCTGACGGTGACGAACATGCCGGTGCTCCTAGTCCGGCCAGGCCGGCTGCGCGTCCGCGGGGTGAGGACCGCGCGTACGCACCGCGGTGGGCCGATGATAGCAGCGCAAATGCCAGTCGCGGATGCGCGGAAAGCGTGCGAGCGGCAGCTTCGCGGCCCGCGACGGCGACAGGATGCCGGCGACGCAGAGATCGGCGGCAGTGAAATCGGCGCCCAGAATCCACTGTCGCCCTGTCAGCGTCGTTTCCAGCAAGGTACAGGATCGCTCGAGGAACGGCTTGGCAAGATCGGAAATGGCGGCAATGACATCCTTCAGGAGCCGGTCACCCTGCACCCAGGGTTCGAGATGCGCCTGCGCCCACAGCGCCCAGCGCCAGACACCGGCCTCGCCTTCAAGTGTTGCGGGATAGAGCGGCGGCCGGCCGTATTTCTTCGCGAGATACAGAATGATCGCGAGGGATTCGCCGAGCACGAAGCCGTCATCGTCGATCGCCGGAATGGCGCCGGCCGGATTTATCTTGCGGAACGCCGGCGACTTCAGAACCGGGTCATCGGAGTCGTAAGGAACATGCTCGAAGTCGAGGCCGAGTTCGTGGGCCGCCCACAAGACCCGCATGGTGCGTGAATCCGTCGTGCCATAGATGGTCAGCGCCATGTGTCCTATTTCCTAAATCGCGCCAGGTCGGCGCGTTCGGCCGGTGTCAGGAACAACGCGGCGGCGCTCGCGAACTGCTTCGCGGCATCGTCTTTCCTGCCGAGCCACCACAGCGCCTCGCCCCATTTCAGGTGCAGTCTTCCCCAGTTGGGCGCATAGCGCGCGGCTTCCTCGAACTTCGCGACCGCGAGATCCGAACGGTTCTTTGCGATCAACGCCTCGCCCCACATCTCCAATGGATCGGCGAAGTGGGGGCTTTTTCGATTTGCGGCCTCGAACTTCGCGATAGCGCCGTCGAGATCGCCTTTCGCCATCAGCATCGCGCCCCAGGCAGCATCGGCCGCGGGCATGGACGGCGTGCGTCGCGACACCAGTGCGAACCAGCGCGCCGCCGCTGCCCAGTCGCGCTTCACGGCCGCAATCCGACCGCGCGCGATGTCGCAGTCGTCGCAATCGAATGCCGTCTTCGCAATCAGCGCCTCCGCAGCGGCAACATCGCCGGCGCGGGCGAGGTCAAAGGCCATTTGCGGCCAAATCTGCACGTGCAGGAACGCCGTATTGTTAGGCTCGGTGGTGGCGATGGCCGCGGCCGTCTCGTCCAGAGCGCGGACGCGTGTCCAGTCGCCGCCAAGGCGCCCCAACCAAGCCTGCGAGAACAGCAAGCTCGGGTTCGGTTTGCCGCTGATCCCTGTCGCCGGCATCATCGCGAGATAGCGGCGGGCTTCGGCAATGTCGTGGGCGCCGATTTCGTATCCAACCATATAGCCGAAGTCACAGTCCTGGATGCCGATGGCGTTCTGGCACTGCGCGATCGCGCCCATCGCATCGCTCTTGTCGATGGCACGATCGGCGCCAAGCACCGCCGGCATCGTCGTCGCCATGTCCGGGTTCAGCGCGCTCGCCCGTCCGGCCGCGATCAGCGACAGAACCGCCTCTTCGGCCTCCAGCGCCTGCTGGCGATGACTGAGATTGAAGGCGCCGGCGTCGACGGCATACCACGCCGCAGCGTTGGAAGGATCGAGCCGCGCCGCCGTCAGCGCGGCGTCAAGTTCGGCTTTGGTGTCGCCTTCTTCGTAGCGCAGGCTGGCCATCGTAATGTACACCAGCGCGCGCTGGCGCGGGTCGCCCTGCGTGGTCATCGGACCGACAATCGCATCGGCTTCGGCGAAGCGGCCACGCTCGTCGAGATAGTCCACATAACGCAGCGGGCGTGCCGACCGATAAAGCTGCTCGGCCGCCTTTTCGATCAAGGCGTCGAGATCGCCGCCGGTGACGGTGTGGCCGGGCTGATCGCCGTAGCGGACCGTGAGCGCCAGTCCCTTGGACACGTGCACGAGATCGCCGGCGACGGCGATGTCGTCGCCCAGCCATTGGCGCAGATAGCGGTCGAGCTCGCCGATGGAGATGCCGGTGTCGGGAATCACGACGCGGACCTTGTCGCGATCCTCGCTGCGATAGGAGCCGGCGCCCTGGGCGAGCGAATTCGTGCTAGCCTGCATCGCGCCCAGCCGGTCGAGCACGCGCGCGGCGAGCACGCTGCCCGTCATGCCCGATTGTGCCATGTCGGACGGAACCGAGAAAGGATCGACCACAAGATCGCGGGAGCGCGACGCGTTCCACACCATGGTGCCGAGGCCGCAGACGAGCAGCAGCACGACAAGGCCCGCGGAAATCTCCAATGCAAATTTCGCCCAGTCACTGAAGCGACGGAAGCGCAGATGGCTGAGCTCGAAAGCGTTCTGCTCGATCAGGCTTTCGGCTTGGAGCCGCGCAAGACGGGTCTGTTCTTCCAGATAGCCCGCGGCCCGCGGATCGAGCGGGTTGCCGAGCGCCAAGCCGGCAGCCGCGCCGCCGCCTGCCGATTTTCGCGCCTCGTCCTCGTCGTTCATCCGATCCCCTGCCACGCCAGTAGTAAGGGCTAACCGCGCTGGCCCAAAGCCAAAATCCTCCGTATCAGGCGCCAGCGCCGCGTTGCCGGGGCGCTCCGCCATTTCTATGATACCGGCAGAATACAGGGGAATGCGCCATGCTTGGGCACATGCAGGACTGGCCGTTGCTGGTCCACAAGATCATCGACCACGCCGCGCAGTATCACGGCGAACGCGAGGTCGTGAGCCGCAGCGTCGAAGGTCCGATCCATCGCACCAACTACCGCGAGATCGCGGTGCGATCGCGCAAGGTGGCCGAAGCGCTTGACCGGCGCGGGATCAAGGAAGGTGATCGTGTCGCCACCCTCGCCTGGAACACCTGGCGGCATATCGAGACCTGGTACGGCATCGCCGGAATCGGTGCGGTCTATCACACGCTGAACCCGCGGCTGTTCCCCGACCAGATCGTCTACATCGCCAACCATGCCGAAGACAAAGTGATCTTCTTCGACATTACCTTCGCCGATCTCGTGGCGCAGATCGCGCCGAAGCTGCCCAGCGTCGAGCTCTATGTCGCGATGACGGATGCGGCGCATCTTCCCAAAGCCGACATCCACAACCTCGTCGCGTATGAGGAATTCATCGCCGGCTGCGGTGGCGACTATGAATGGAAGGACGTCGACGAGAAGGCGGCCTGCGGGCTTTGCTACACCAGCGGAACGACGGGTAACCCCAAGGGCGTGCTCTATTCCCACCGCTCCAACGTGCTGCACGCGATGATGTGCGCGCAGACCGATGCGCAGGCGGTATGCAGCCGCGACTCTATCCTACCCGTCGTGCCGATGTTCCACGCCAATGCCTGGGGGCTCGCCTTCTCCGCGCCGATGGTCGGCGCCAAGCTGGTGCTGCCCGGGCCGAAGCTCGATGGCCCGTCGGTGTGCGAACTTCTTACCACCGAGAAGGTGACGATGACCGCAGCGGTGCCGACCGTGTGGCTCACGGCGCTGCAATATCTCGAACAGAGCGGCCAGAAGCTGCCCGATCTCAACCGCGTGATGATCGGCGGATCGGCCTGCCCGCGCTCGATGATCGAGACCTTCGAGCGCAAATATCATGTGCAGGTGATCCACGCCTGGGGCATGACGGAGATGAGCCCGCTCGGCACCATCGGCACGCTCAAGCACCATGTCGCCGGGATGCCGTTCGAGAGGCAGCTCGACTACAAGTGCAAGCAAGGGCACCCGGTGTTCGGCGTCGAGATGAAGATCACCGACGACGCCAACCACGAACTCCCGCGCGACGGCAAGGCGTTTGGCCGGCTTAAGGTGCGTGGGCCGGCGGTCGTCAACGGCTATTTCCGCGGCGAAGGCACCGATGCGTTCGATTCCGACGGTTGGTTCGACACCGGCGACGTCGCGACGCTGGATCCGGAAGGCTACATGACCATCACCGACCGCTCCAAGGACGTGATCAAGTCGGGCGGCGAATGGATCTCCTCCATCGAGATCGAGAACATCGCGGTCGGCCATCCGGCAGTGGCGGAGGCCGCAGTAATCGGCGTGCGCCATCCCAAATGGGACGAGCGCCCGCTTTTGATCGTGGTGCTGAAGCCCGGCCTTCGAGGTGATTCCGACGATGGCTGCGCAGGCCGTTGCCTCCGGTTCACCGCAAAACAATCCTCGCGTGG
>DATEZM010000417.1:0-3494 GCA_035255625.1 Rhizomicrobium sp.
GCCTCGACGGTGCCACGCCTCGCCTATGTCTCGTGCGACGCCTTAACCTTTGCACGCGATGCGCGGATCCTTGTGGATGGTGGTTACCGGATCGGCGCCACCGTACCTGTAGACCAATTCCTGTGGTCGTCGCATATTGAGCTCGTGGTCGCCTTCGCGCGCACCGGTGCGCGCCGCTAGGTGGTGAGCGTGGGGACGCTTATGAGAGTTCTTGCATTCGTTCTGGGAATTTTGGCCGCGGCATTCGCGATGCCGGCGGCTTCGGCTGCGGGTTTTTCGGACTGGGCGGCGATCGTGGTCGCGGGCGACTGGCATTCGCATTCCGGCGCGCCTTCGGAAGTATTCGACAATGCGCGGCGCGACATCGGCGCCGACCTCACGCGACTCGGCTTCGCGCCCGGCAACGTCGTGCAGTTCTCGGTCCGCGCCGACACGCATCCGGGTACGGAGCTTTCCGACAAGCAGGATATCTCCAACCAGCTGTGGGATCTCTCCAACCGCACCAGCGGCGGCTGTTTCATCTACTTCACCAGCCATGGCTCTCCCGACGGCATCGTTCTCGGCGAGGGCACTTTCGCGCCGGAATCGATGGCGACGATGATCGACAATGCCTGCGGCAGCCGGCCCACCGTGGTGTTCGTTGCTGCGTGTTATTCCGGCGTCTTCGTGCCCGCGTTGTCAGCGCCCAACCGCTTCGTGATGACGGCGGCTAGGCCCGACCGGCCGTCCTTCGGCTGCGGCGACAATGACCGCTACACCTTCTTCGACAATTGCTGGCTGGATTCGATCGGCAACGTCGGCGATTTCGCCAGCCTCGCCAATGCGATCCGCGCCTGCGTGAGCGCCAAGGAAGCGCAGATCAAGGCCTTCCCCTCCGAGCCGCAGCTCGCCATCGGCGCGCAAGCCGCAACCGATCTGCCGCACTGGCGTTAGCCCACCTGCGCCCGCTGCCGCAGCGCATGATCGGCCAGCACGAGCGCCATCATCGCCTCACCCACCGGCACGGCGCGGATGCCGACGCAGGGGTCGTGGCGGCCCTTGGTCTGGATGTCGGTTTCGACATTGTTTACGTCCACCGTCTTGCGGGGACTGAGGATCGATGACGTCGGCTTGACCGCGAAGCGGCACACGATGGGTTGACCGGTCGAGATGCCGCCCAGGATTCCGCCGGCATGGTTCGACAGGAAGCGCGGCTTGCCGTCATTGCCCGCGCGCATCTCGTCGGCATTCTCCTCTCCGCTGAGCACCGCGGCCGCGAAGCCGTCGCCGATCTCCACGCCCTTGACCGCATTGATGCTCATCATCGCCGCCGCCAGATCGCCGTCGAGCTTGGCGTAGACCGGCGCGCCCAGCCCGGCCGGGATGCCTTCCGCCACGACCTCGATTACCGCGCCGACCGAGGACCCCGACTTGCGCACGCCTTCGAGATACTCCGTCCACGGAGCGACGGCGCTGGCGTCGGGGCAAAAGAATGGATTGCGCGCGACCTCGTCCCAGTCCCAGTTCGTCGACACCGCGTCCATGACGCCCATCTGCACCAGCGCGCCGCGCACGGTCACGTTCGGATAGAGCGACGCCAGCACCTTGCGCGCCACCGCGCCGGCGGCGACGCGCGTCGCGGTCTCGCGCGCGCTTTGCCGCCCGCCGCCGCGATAATCGCGCACGCCATATTTCGCGAGATAGGTGTAGTCGGCATGGCCGGGGCGGAACTTGTCGCGGATGTGGTTGTAGTCTTTCGAGCGCTGATCGACGTTGTCGATCAATAGTGCGATCGGCGTACCGGTCGTGACCTGTGCCGCCATCCGCTCATCCTGAAATACGCCGGAGAGGATCTTCACCGTGTCCGGTTCCTGGCGCTGGGTGACGAACTTCGACTGTCCTGGCCGCCGCCGTTCGAGATCGGCCTGGATGTCGGCTTCGGTGAGCGCGATACCGGGCGGGCAGCCGTCGATCACGCAGCCGATCGCCGGCCCATGGCTCTCGCCGAAGGTCGTGACGCGGAACAGATGACCGAAGCTGTTGTACGACATGGATGCAGACTAACGCGTGTCGAGTCTCTCGACCACACTATCACGGACCCGGAACACGCAGCCCTGCGGTTCGTCGAGCGCCGACATCTGCTGCCAGTTCAGGCCGGCAAACAGCCCGCGCAGGATGCGTGTCGCCGCGCCATGGCTGACGGCGAAGGTGTCGCGTCCAAGATCCTCGACGAAACTCGACATCCGTTTCGCCACCGAGGCGTAGTTCTCCTTGCTTCCCGGTGGCGCGACATTCCACTTGTCGGCGGCGCGGGCCGCATATTCCTTCGGATAGCGTGCTTCGGCTTCCGCATCGGTCAGCCCGTCCCAGGCGCCGAGGTCGATCTCGATCAGCCGCGCGTCGGTCCGAAAGCCGTCGGGCGGCAGATCGAGGGTCTCGCGAATGATCTCCATCGTCGCTTGCGCGCGTTCAAGCGGGCTGCACACGAAGTCGAGTTCCTGCGGCCGCGAGACGTTCGCGCGGAGAATTGCAGCGAGATCTCTCGCCTGTTGCAGGCCTTTGTCGGTCAGCGGCGTGTCGATGCTGTGGCCCTGGAAGCGCTTCTCGACATTCGCTTCGGTTTGGCCGTGGCGGGCGAAATAGAGCGTGAGGCCGTTCGGAACGCTCAGCACCGGCTAGTCGCCATTGCTGCGCGTGACCGCGATATCGGGCGCGTCCTCGGCCTTCATACCGACGACATGATAGCCGGCATCGACATGCAGGCATTCGCCGGTGACGGCCTGGCCGAGATCGGAGAGCAGGAACAGGGCAGTGTTGCCGACTTCTTCGGTGGTCACGGTGCGGCGTAGCGGTGAGTTCAGCTCGTTCCACTTCAGGATGTAGCGCGAATCCGCGATGCCGGCGAAGGCCAGCGTCTTGATCGGCCCGGCGGAAATCGCATTGACCCGGATGTTCTTCTTGCCGAGGTCTTCCGCCATGTAGCGCACGCTCGCCTCGAGCGCCGCCTTGGCCACGCCCATGACGTTGTAGTGCGGCATGACCTTTTCGGCGCCGTAATAGGTCAGCGTCACCATCGCGCCACCCTTGCGCATCATCTTCTCGGCGCGCTGCGCCACGGCGGTGAAGGAATAGCAGGAGATATCCATCGTCATCCGGAAGTTCTCCGGCGTGGTGTCGACGTAGCGGCCCTTGAGCTGGTCCTTGTCGGAAAAGGCGATGGCATGGACGATGAAGTCGAGGTTGTCCCATTTCTTCGCGAGCTCGGCGAAGGCGGCATCGATCGAACCCTGGTTGCTCACGTCGCAGTCGATCATCGCCGCCGGCTTCAGCGGCTCGACCAGCGGCACCACGCGCTTCTTGAACAGTTCGCCCTGATAGGAGAAAGCCAGTTCGGCGCCCGCGTCATGCAGTGCCTGCGCGATGCCCCAGGCAATGGAATGGCTGTTCGCCACGCCCATGACGAGGCCACGCTTGCCCTTCATGAGTCCGTCGAAGGCCATGTCCCGAATGCTCCT
>DATEZM010000418.1:0-6317 GCA_035255625.1 Rhizomicrobium sp.
CCAGGCGAGCCGCGCCTCGCCGTCGCGCCAGGTGCCGAAATTCTCCAGATGCAGGTCGCCGACGATCGGCATCGACGGCGCCTTCGCCTCTGCCGGACACACAAGCGGAAATTGCTGCGCCCAGCGGTAATAGGTGGCGCGTAGGAAACCGAAGGCGCTCTCCTTCATCGTGGCGTGTTTGAGCTTGATGCCCTGTTTCTGCAGCGGCACCGCATCGCCGAGCCATGCCTCGTAGCGCCTAGTCGCTTCGACGATGTTCATGGACCGCTCCCCTGGTCACGATCCTGGACCGGCCATTCCGGCTTTTCTAGCGCAGCATATCCTTAACCGGCGTCGCTCAGGTTTTCGCGGCCCAGCGGCCAGGGATTGAGCGCCTTGCCGGCCAGCGCGCCGATCCAGTCCAGCCCCTCACGCAGGCGCACATTCTCGCCGATCGCGATGATTGCGGGGGCCGTGCTGACCGCGGCGGCCGCGCCGAGCCCGGCCAGCGTCGTGATAGTCACCGCCTGATCGGAATGCGAGGCATCGCTGACCACCGCGGCCGGTTCGTTTGCGTCGCGGCCGGCGGCGATCAGCTTTGCGGCGATCTCGCCGGCATGCTTGCGCGCCATGAACAGCACCAGTGTCGGCGAGCCTTTGGCGAGGGCGTTCCAGTCGTGCTTCGGAAGTTTTCCATCGGCGCCGTGACCCGCGATGAACGTCACGGCATGATTGGTGTCGCGGTGGGTGAGCGGAATGCCCGCATAGGCAAGGCCGCCGATGCCTGCTGTCACACCCGGCACGATGCGGAACGGGATGCCGGCACGCGCCAGCGTCAGCGCTTCCTCGGCCCCGCGCCCGAACACGAAGGGGTCCCCGCCCTTGAGCCGCAGCACCCGCTTGCCCTTCCTGGCGAGGCTGACCAGCGTGCGCGAGATGTCGGATTGCCGGCAGGACTTCACACCTGCCCGCTTGCCCGCATAAATTTTCTCCGCGCCGCGCCGCGCCAGCGTCAGCAGCGTCTCGTTGATGAGCGCGTCGTAGAGAATGACGTCGGCGTGCTGGATGGCATGAGCGCCGAGAACGGTGACCAGGCCCGGGTCGCCCGGTCCCGCGCCGGCCAGCCACACCCAGCCGGGCTCGAACGGTGGCAGGCGCAAGGCCCCCGCCAGGTCGGAACGGCTCTGATCGGGGATCGATCTGACGTTCATTTCACACTCAACTCTCGTATATGATAATATCAGACATGGAGAGCTTGTGAAATAGGAAGCCATCTGGCGCAGCCGAGGCGGCCCGATAAAGTGATGCCAGTCCGGAACCCTGGGGCAAATCCATGCATCGCCTGCTTGCCACACTCATGTTCGTCTTGTCCGCAACGGTTCCCGCGTGGGCAGCCGACTGGACCACCTTTACCGATGCCAGCGGCACGTTGTCGCTCTCGGTTCCGCAATCGCCGGTCTACTCCAGCGGGTCGACCCGTCGCGCCGACGGCGGCACTGCCACCACTGCCGAATACACGATCGATAAGGGCAACAGCACGATGATGGCATTGATCGGCGATTTCACCGGCATGGTAATCGATCCTGCAACGGCACGCGATCGCGCCGTGGGGGGCATGCAGACCGAAGGCAGGACGCTCTTGAGCGACCAAACGGTTACAATCGATGGGCACGCGGGGCGTGACGTCAAGCTCACGGATGCCGCCGGCGACGCAATCACCGATCGCGCGTTCTTCTTCGGCGATCACCTCTACCAGATCATTACGGTGACCACCAAAACCGCGACCGCCGACCAGGTTTCAGACGCCGCGCGGTACGCGGCATCGCTACATTTTCTCCGCTGAGGGAACGAACCGCCCGTGCGCCGGTTGACCCATCAAGGAGAACGCCGTGAGCGAGAAAACCGGAGAGACCGTGCGCGCCAGCGGCTTCTATCGCTGCGAGCGCTGTCACAAGGCGACGCGCTTTGCGCGTGACGACGTATTCGGCACCTGCCCCCATTGCGACTTCGACACCTTCGACATCGTCAATCAGCGTTTCGAGGCCAAGGACGGTTCACTGGGCGCCCATGAGCCGGAGCCCGATGGCAGCTGATCGGCTTGCCTTCGCGCCGCCGTCGCGCCAAACAGTCCCACCCGCCAGCATCGGATGCCCATGACAACACTCAAGCCCAACACCTTCGAATACGAGATGCAAAAGCTGATCACGCCCAACGGCTTTCGCGAATACGACGCGCGCTGGCTGTTCGGCAAGGAGATCAACCTTCTGGGCGTGCAGGCGCTGGGGCTCGGGCTTGGCACCTATTTCCACGAGCTTGGCATCGCGCCGCGTGTTGCCACCGGCCACGACTATCGCTCCTACGAGATGTCGATCAAGCAGGCGCTGATCATCGGGATGATGCATGCGGGCTGCGAGGTGGTCGATATCGGGCTGGGGACCACGCCGATGGCCTATTTCGCGCAATTCGCGCTCGATTGTCCGGCGCTCGCGGTGGTGACGGCGAGCCACAACGAGAACGGCTGGACCGGCGTGAAGATGGGCGCGCAGAAGCCGCTCACTTTCGGTCCCGACGAGATCAACCGCCTGAAGGCGATCGTGCTGGGCGGCGAATTCAAGCCGCGGCCGGGCGGCTCCTACCGCACGGTGGAGAATTTCCGCGCGCCCTATCTCGACGAGCTGACCAAGGGCCACAAACTGTCGCGCCCGATGAAGGTGACGGTCGCCTGTGGCAACGGCACGGCGGGACTGTTCGCGCCGGAGGCGTTGCGCCGCATCGGCGCCGATGTCGCGGAGTCGCAATGCAATCCCGACTACAATTTTCCGAACTACAATCCCAACACCGAAGACCTGCACATGCTGGATGCGATGGCCAAGGACCTGAAGGCCAACGGCTCGGAGATCGCGCTCGGTTTCGATGCCGATGGCGACCGCTGCGGCGTGGTCGACGACAAGGGTGGGGAGATTTTTGCCGACAAGATCGGCGTGCTCTTGGCCCGCGACATCTCTGCCAAGCATCCCCACGCCAAATTCGTCGTCGACGTAAAGTCGACCGGCATTTACGAAATCGATCCGGTGCTTAAAGCGAACGGCGCCACGACGGATTACTGGATCACCGGCCACTCCTATATGAAGCGCCGGTGCCAGCAGATCGGCGCGATTGCCGCTTTCGAGAAGAGCGGGCACTTCTATCTCTGCCCGCCGCTGGGCCGCGGCTATGACGACGGCATCGCCGCCGGCATTGTCGTGCTCGAGATGCTCGACCGTGCCAAGGGCAAAAAGATGTCGGACCTCGTGGCGACGCTGCCCAAGACCTGGAGTTCGCCGACCATGGCGCCGGTCTGTCCCGACGATAAGAAATATGGCGTCGTCGACGCGATCGTGAAGGAATACGAAGCCGCGAAGGCGAAGGGCGAAATCATCCTCGGCCAGAAGATCGCCAAGGTCCTGACCGTCAACGGCATTCGCGTCACGCTGGAAGACGGCACCTGGGGTCTGGTGCGCGCCTCCTCGAACAAGCCGAGCCTGGTCGTCGTGGTCGAAAGCCCGAAGTCAGAGGCCAACATGCGCGGCATGTTTGCCGACATCGACGCCCGGCTGAAAAAGCACAAGGAAGTCGGCGCGTACGATCAGAAGATATGACGTCGGGCGCTAGCTCTTCCGTTTGTCCCGATCCAGGGGCTTGTAGCTCGGCGGATTGACTTTCGTCGTGTCGGGCGCCGTCGCTGGGATTTGCCGCAGCGCATTGATCTGCAGCGTCACATAGGAGCGGTCGCGGTATTCCGCCGTCGCGCCTTTCGCCACCAGCCGGCCGGTGTTGTTGTCGAGCTGCAGATTGTCCCATTCGAACGAGTCGCGCCGGTCTTCGTGGCGCATCAGCACATAGTTGCCCGCCTCGAAGCGCGGATAAGGCAGGCCCGCGATACCGCCGGACGGCAGAAGCGTCAGCGTATAGCGCGTGCCATAGCTGTCGCTGTCGATGATGTCGAACACGTTGCGCGCCAACGCCCGCCAATTCTCGCGCTTGGCCGGATCGGGGCCGAAGGCGCCTTCGGGGTCGTCCGCCAGTTCCTGCAGCTTCTCCTTGATGTGCGCGGTATTGCCGATCAGACGCACCTCGTCGAGATCGATGGTGATCACGCCGCCGCCGTAGTTCGTTGGCCCCAGTGTCAGCAGGTTGGAGAAGTTGAGGAACTGGCCGCGCTCCACGTCATCGGAATAGAAGGCGAAGCGGCCCGGGTCGGTGGGATCGTTGCTGTCGCGCACGCGCAACACGATCACCATTTCCTCTTTGCCGCCGAAACTGACACTGCCGCGGAAGCCGGCGTCGGGCCCGACATAGGCCTGCAGAAGCGAAACATAGAACTTGTCGCCGCTGACGATGGGAACGTCGCCCGCCTCGCCGCCAGGCAAGCCGTTATGTGGTCCGGTCAGCGCGTATTTCTTCGACACGTCGGTTGGCGCGCCGGCGCCCGATGCCTTGTTGATGTCCGCCTTGCGGTAGTCGCTGACGCCTTCGTCGACGCTTTCGCAGGATGCGACAGCCAGCGTCGCCGCCAGTGCCGCACAAAGTACGAGCGTACGCGGGCGGACCCGCTCGAGCGTGGTCGTTAGAAGCCCCATTAACCCTACCCCCGGTTCCCTTTTAACCAATTCACCGTCAATGGAAGGTCGGAGTCAATCAGGCCGCCTGCCGAATTGGCGGGGGCGCTCGCAACCCCTTGGAATCGCGGAAGCGAATTCATCCGTGCTGGGATTAACGGTGCGTGACGGAGCCATTAACTAGAACCAGTGCAGCCCCAGCGCATCGTACAGCATGCGCGCCGCTGTGATCGCGATGAAGAAGGCGAACACCACGCGCAGGCTGCGCTTGTCGGTGGAATGCGCCATCTGCGCCCCGAACGGCGCCACGAGATAGCTGGCCGGCGCGATCAGCACGAACCCCAGAAGATTGACGTAGCCGAGGGAATAGGGCGGCAGATGCGGTGCGCCCCAGCCGGCGATGATCGCTCCGATCGTTCCGGGTATGGAGATGATCGCGCCGAAAGCGCTCGCCGTGCCGACCGCGCGGTGGATCGGCATGCCGAACAGTGTCATCGCCGGCACGCCGATCGTGCCGCCGCCGATGCCCATCATGGTCGAGACGCCGGAAATGCCTCCCGGCAGGAGCCAGCCGCCGATACCTGTCGGCAGCGCATCGGCGATCCGCCGGCCTTCGCCGAAGAACGCCATATGGATCGCGACGGGAAGGGCGACGACGGCGAAGAACAGCGCCAGTGCCTGGCCCCTGGCCCAGCCCGCCAGCGCGCTGCCGATCAGCACGCCCACGAGCATCGGCACCAGCCAGCGGCGCAGCAGGTCCCAGTCGACCGCGCCCTTGGCATTGTGCGAACGCAGCGAGGAGAGCGAGGTCGGGATGATGGTGGCGAGCGACGTGCCGACCGCGATGTGCATGCGCACATTGGGGTCGATCCCCATCAGATCGAGCACGTGATAAAGGACCGGGACGATCACGATGCCGCCGCCGACGCCGAGCATGCCGGCAAGCAGACCGCCGACAACACCGGCGATCACCAGTCCCAGCGCGAACACGCCGACCTCGCCGCCCGAAGCGGCCGTGAAGAATTCCATTGGACCCCCTTGGCGAAGCGGCGCGCAGTGAACTTGCAATTCGCCGCGGGTGCAAGGAACCTGCTGCCGTCGTCGTGCGGGGGTGAAGATGGACCGGCGTTCCGTGCTGGGATTGGCCGCGATGGCAGCGTTGTCGGCGAAGGCGCTGGCGGCCGAACCGAGCAGCGACCGGCTTCCCGGCGATCCGCTCGAGACGATTCCGCTCTGGCCGCGCACGCCGCCGGGCGGCGAAGACGTGCATCTCACGCTCAATCTGATGGAGCGCAGCCCGCAGCCGGATGTGTTCCACGACCGCTTCGTCACCGACATCGCGACGCCGCTGATGACGGTGTTCCGGCCCGACAAGCCCGACGGCTCGGCACTGCTCGTCGCGCCCGGCGGCGGCTACCGGCGCGTGGTGGTCGACAATGAAGGCTTCGACATCGGCCACCGCTTCAACGGTTCGGGCATCACCGTGTTCGTCCTGCGCTATCGCCTGCCGGCGGAAGGCTGGGCGAACGGTGCCGATGTTCCGCTCCAGGATGCACAGCGTGCCATGCGCCTGATCCGCGCCGGCGCGGGCGAATACGGCATCGATCCCAAGCGCGTCGGCGTGCTCGGCTTCTCCGCCGGCGGCCATGTCGCCGCGTCGCTGATCACGCGACCGGATGAGCCGGTCTACCAGCCGGTCGACAAGTCAGACCGCCTCGACGCGCGCCCCGATTTCGCGGG
>DATEZM010000419.1:0-6264 GCA_035255625.1 Rhizomicrobium sp.
GATCGTCTTCGGCTCGCCGAAATAGACGCCGCCCGTCAGCTCACGCACGATCAGGATGTCGAGGCCCGCCACGATCTCCGGCTTCAAGCTCGACGCATCCTTCAGCGCGTCGAAGCACAGCGCCGGCCTGAGATTGGCGAATAGGCCAAGATCCTTGCGCAGGCGCAGCAGTCCGCGCTCGGGCTTCTCGTTGAAGGGCAGAGCGTCCCATTTCGGCCCGCCGACCGCACCGAACAGCACCGCATCGGCCTTGCGCGCCTTCGCGATGGTCGCGTCCGGCTCCGGCGTGCCCAGCGTGTCGAAAGCGACGCCGCCGATCGGCGCTTCCTCGGTCTCGAATGCAATATTGCGGTTCTTCTCGAACCACGACAGCACGCGCCGCGTATCGGCGATCACCTCCGGCCCGATCCCGTCGCCAGGGGTGAGAAGCAGCTTGTAGGTCACTTCCGCATCCGCGCCAGGCGCTCGGCAGTCTCAGGCCCGCGGCCTTCGCTGCGATGGACTTCGTGCGCCAGCCCGGCCTTGAGCGCCATGCCGTCGGTGTCGTCGATCAGCTTCTTGATCGCGCGCGACGAACGCCAGGAATTGGCCAGAACGTCGAGCACGAAAGCGTGTGTCACGCTGTCGAGTTCGGCGTCCGGCACGCAGATATTCGCCAGCCCCACCGCCTCGGCCTGGCGCCCCGAATAGCTTCGCGCGCCGAAAGACATTTCGAGTGCCTTGGCGCGGCCGACGCGGCGTGGCAGCCGCTGCGACAGTCCCCACACCGGCACCAGATCCCACTTGCCATGCGTGTCGCCGAATTTTGCGTTCTCGGCACAGATGATGATGTCGGCGGCGAGCGCCAGTTCGAGTCCGCCGGTCAGGCAATGACCCTGCACCGCGGCGATCACCGGCATCGGCAGGTTGGCCAGCCGCTCGACCGTATCGCTGCGGAATTTGGAATTGTCGCCGTCGTTGAACACGCCGCCGAGATCGCCCAGATCGTTGCCGGCGCAGAAGCTGCGCCCCGCGCCCTTGATCAGCACGCAACCAACTGTCGCGGTGTTCGCGACGGCGAAATCGACCGCCGCGGCCAACCCCTTGAAGCTCTCGAACGACAGTGCGTTCAGCTTGTCGGGACGGTTCAGCGTAACGGTCATCAAACCATCTTTCACGTCTCTGAGGATTGCATCGCTCATCGTCACACCCACGGCATTTCGCGTTTGCGTTTGGTCTCGAAGTCCGAGATCTTCGCACTGTCGCGCAGTGTCAGCCCGATATCGTCCCAGCCGTTCATCAGGCATTGCTTGCGGAACGGATCGATCTCGAACGTGATGCAGCCGCCGTCGGGGCCGCGGATTTCCTCCTTCTCCAGATCGATAGAGATCACCGCGTTGGCGCCGCGCTCGGCGTCGTCCATCAGCTTGTCGATCTCGCTCTGCGGCAGCGCGATCGGCAGAATGCCGTTCTTGAAACAGTTGTTGTAGAAGATGTCGGCGAAGCTAGGCGCCAGCACGCAGCGTATACCGAAATCGAGCAGCGCCCAGGGCGCGTGCTCTCTGCTCGAGCCGCAGCCGAAATTCTCGCCGGTCACCAGGATCTTCGCCCGTTTGTAGGCTGGCTTGTTCAGCACGAAGTCCGGATTGTCGCTGCCGTCGGCTCGCGTGCGCATCTCGTGAAACAGCGCCGCGCCGAGACCGGTGCGCTTGATCGTCTTCAGGAATTGCTTGGGAATGATCATGTCGGTGTCGACATTGATCATCGGCAGCGGCGCCGCCACGCCTTCGAGCCTGGTGAATTTTTCCATCGCGCGGCGACCTTACCGGCCGCGGCCTATGCGCTCAAGGCAGGAACGGCTCGGTGTCGTGAAAGCGCGTCAAATCGACCACGCGGCGGCCGTTCGGCGTCATCGACAGCACGTCGACGAAACGCTCGCCCCACACGATGTCGTCCGGCAGATAGGAGCAGCGGGCATAGATGCGGTCGGCCAGCGTCTCGTCGACGCCCGACAGCATGGCGATGATTTCGGCTTGCTGCTCGCGAAGCGTCTCGACCGACAGACCGTAGAGCGGGCTCGAACGGTCGATGCGGTGCAGGATCGTCCACGACAGCGCGAACAGCGAGCTGCGCTCGCGCGCCGGCTTCAGCTCCTCGAAGCGGCGCATCACGATACCCTCGCGCGTCGTCTGCTGGCGGGCGAGCGACAGCCTGATCTCGGCATCCAGCACCGAATTGCCGCGCTGGTTGGCGCAGCGGAACATCAGCGTCGGCATGCCGTCGAATGGGATGATCACAGCCTTCCTGGAGAACACCACGCGCGCATAGGGCCGCGAGAAGCGCGCGAACATGATGCCGGTGAACAGCGCGATAGTCAGAATGCCAAAGAACGCCTCGATCGAGACGACGATGTTGGCGTAGAGCGTCTGCGGCACGAAGACGGTGTAGCTGATCGAGCCGATGGTCTGGACGCTGAAGAGAAACGCATCCCAGAAACTGCCGTGCCGCGCATGCTGCAGCGCATTGGGACCGGCGAGATAGAGCAGTGCGAAGACCGTGTTGATGACGATGAAGAAGGCCGCGAGGCCGGCGAAGAACAGCCACCACGGCGCCGTCAGCACGATATGGTAGAAATCGGTCCAGCGCGAAACGTCCTGGCCCTTGACGATGGCCAGCCGCCGGCCGGTCGGCATCCGGACCGGTCCTTCGGTTCGAAGGGGTGCCTTCGTCTTGTCGCCGCTTTCGCTCACGCTTTCCCGCTGGCCTTCAGATAGGCCACCCATTTCGCGCGCTGTCCGCGCCCCAGTTCGTGCAGATAGTCCCAGGAATAGAGACCGGTGTCGTGGCCGTCGTCGAAGCGGATGCGTACGGCGTAATTGCCGACCGGTTCGAGCGCCAGGATCGCTACGTCCGTCTTGCCGGTGACGATCTGCTTGCCGCCGCTGCCATGGCCCTGCACCTCGGCTGAGGGCGACTCGACGCGCAGATATTCGGCCGACAGCGCGAAGCGCTCGCCGCTGTCATATTCCACGGTGAGCTGTGTTTTCGCCGGATTGAGCCTGAGTTCGACTGGCCAGGGTTTCGCCGCCGCCGCGGTCATCGCGCGTCGCGTTCTGCGTCGGCGAGTTCGCGCGCTTCGGATGCCAGCATGATCGGCACCCCGGCGCGGATCGGATAGGCGAGCCCCGCGCCCTTGCTCACCAGTTCCTGCTTGGCGCGATCATAGACAAGCGGCCCCTTCGTCACGGGACAGACCAGGATTTCGAGCAGCTTCGGATCGGTGTCCATCGCGTCAATTGACCGTGTTCGAGTCAGAACCGCTGCCCGCCATTTCGAGCAGCGCCAGAAGCGTCGTCACGCGGTCATGCCACTCCGGCGCCTCGAGCAGGGCTTGTTTCTCGTTCGGCTCGAACGGACAGAGCATGGCGAGCGCGTTGACCAGTGTTTCCGCCGGCGCGTTCATCACGCTCTTCCAGTCGGCCTTGAGTTCCCGGCGCGAGAGATATTCGTTGAGCGCGGCCAGCAGCCGCTCGCGCGGGAAATCGGCCTCGTCGCGCTCCGCCAGATCGCCGGCGAAGGCCGAGAAATCTGGCTTGACCGCGCGAAACGAGGCCGGCGTGTCCAGTTCTTCCGCCACACGGAAGCGGCAGATGCCGGTCAGGGTGATGAGATAGCGCCCGTCCTCGGTCTCGCGATAGGCGGTGACGCGTCCGGCGCAACCGATCGCGGTCAGTGCGGGCTTGAGCGCCTTATCCTCATGCTCGGTCGGCTGGATCATGCCGATCAGCCGGCTGCCTGATAGCGCCGATTCCACCAGCGCCAGATAGCGTGGCTCGAACACGTTGAGCGGCAGGTGTCCGCGCGGCAGGAGCAACACCCCGGTCAGCGGAAACACGCCCAGTGTGCGGGGCAGGTCTTCGGTCGAATGATATCGCCCGGCCATGACAACCTCACGAAAACAGGATGGAAGACAGCTTGCGCCGCGCCTCGATCGTGCGCGGATCGGTTGGCCCCATCGCCTCGAACAGGGTGACGAGATGCTTGCGCGCGGCGTCCTCGTTCCATTTGCGGTCGCGGCGCACGATATCGAGCAGCTGCGCGATCGCGCCGTCGCGGTCGCCGGCGCCGTCGAGCGCCAGCGCATAATCGAAACGGGCCTGATGATCCGACGGGTTGGCGTCGATCTTCGCCTTCGCGGTGTCGAGGCCTCCGGCTGCTTCTGCCGCTTGCTCGCGAAGTTTGAGTTCGGCTTCCACCGCGCGCACTGCCTCGTCGCCGGCGCCGTCCGGCCGCACCAGCTGCAATGTCTGCTTGGCGCGTTCGAGATCGCCGCTCTTCAGATAACAGCGCGCCAATCCGGCCACCGCCTTGGGATGGCCGGGCTCGTCCTGCAGCACATGGGCATAGGCTTGCGCCGCCTGCCCGACGTCGCCGGCCGCGAAAGCTTCCTCGGCGACGGCGAGTATTTCCTCGGCATGGTCGTGGCCGCCATGACCGCCGCCGGCCAAGCCCGCCACGAAGTCGCGCACCTGGCTTTCGGGAACCGCGCCCATGAAGCCGTCCACGGGCTGGCCGTTCTTGAAAGCGATCACAGCAGGGATCGACTGGATGCGGAGCTGGCGCGCGATCTCCTGGTTCTCGTCGATATTGACCTTGACCAGCTTCACCGCGCCGTTCGCGCCCCCGACAATGCGCTCCAGCACCGGACCGAGCTGCTTGCACGGCCCGCACCACGGCGCCCAGAAGTCGACGATCACCGGCACTTCGCGGCTGGCATCGAGCACGTCGGCGGCGAACGTCGCCAGGCCGCTATCCTTGATGTGGGGGCTGGCGGGTCCGGCCGCCGCCGGCTTCGCAGTCGTCACGGGTCTGCCGCCCGGTCCGATCAATGCCATTGCGCTGACTTTCGAAATCTCACCTGCCCAAGATGGGCGCTCAGGCGCGGAAATGGAAGACCTGCCTTGCGGGCGGCGTGTTCCGGTTCCACGATCCGTTCGTCACAGGGGGTTCCGGATGTCGATTCGTTTAGCAGCGCTTTACCTTGCGCTTACCGTCTTCGCCCTTGGCTCGGCGTCCGCCGCGGGTCTGCCGGTTGCGCAGAAGGTCGTCGTCTTCAAGGACAAGAAGATCGACGCCTCGGTCAAATATCCGCAGACCGGCAACAGGGCGATCGACGCGGTGCTGGCCCACTATGCGCGCAAATCCGTCGCGGACTTCAAGACTTTTGAAACCGACATGGACGAGCAGGACCGGCAATACATGCTCGACACGAGCTACACGGTCCAGCGCAATGACGGCAAGATGTTCGCGGTGCTTTTCACGGTGTACGAGGATACCGGTGGCGCGCATCCGAACACCGACTACGCGGCCTTCAACTTTATGGTGCCCGACGGCGCGCAAGTCTTCCTCGGCGAAATCCTCGACGGACAGCGCGGCATCAAGCGTGTCGCCGATCTCGTCCAGGCCGAACTCCTGCGCACCATCGGCACCGGCACGGAATCGCTCAGCGACAAGGAAACGATCGCCATGGGCACCGGTCCGATCGCCGACAATTTCAAGGACTTCGTGTGGGAGCCCGGACGGCTGCACATCTACTTCCCGCCTTATCAGGTCGCGGCTTATGCCGCCGGCCCGCAGGAGATCACGATCCCACTCGCGAAACTGAAAGACATCACCCGGCCCGATTGGCGTGCGCCTGCTGCGTCGTTCGACTGCGCCAGGGCTGCAACGGTGATCGAGCACGCGATCTGTGCCGATGCGGCGCTCGCCCGTCTCGACCGGCAAACCGCCGAGACGTATCAGGCGGCGCTGCGCAACGCCTATGAACCAACCGCTCAGGCAAAGCTGCGCCAGGAGCAGCGCGACTGGCTCACCAAACGCAACGCGGCCTGCAGTGGTGGGGCACCGGCGACGTGCCTCTCGAAATTCTACCGCGATCGCCTCGCGGCGCTGGTGAAGTCGCCGGCATGACGTTCACGCGACGCCATGTGCTTGGCGGTGCCGCCGCCCTGGCAGCCGTGCCGCTTGCTGCTCGTGCGGCGTTGCGTCCCGACATCGACGTCGCCATCGTCGGCGGCGGTGTCTCGGGCGTCTACGCCGCCTGGCGTCTCAGGCAGGAACAACCGTATCTCTCTGTTCGCCTGTTCGAGGCGAGTGGGCGCATCGGCGGCCGTCTGCACTCGATCGCGTTTCCGCAAGCGCCGCATCTCGTCGCCGAAGCCGGCGGCATGCGTTTTCTTGAAGCACATCGTCACGTGTTCGGCCTAGTGAAGTCGCTTGGCCTGC
>DATEZM010000420.1:0-4484 GCA_035255625.1 Rhizomicrobium sp.
ATATGTGACTATTCGATGCAAGACATTCCGTCCGGTGACGAGCCGGAACCGGGAAACGATTTTGTCTTCCGCTGGGGTTCCCAATGTCTCCGATTGGTACGAGAGTGTCTGGATTGAATCAGTTCACTTAACGAACGCAGACGCTCAGATCTGACTTAGAGTCGCCGGACAGTTGCGTCTCGATTCACTGACATAGCTGCAGCAATCTTTCTCGCTGTTCGGTCAGCGACCGCACGTATATTCATGTAACGACAGTGTCGAGCAGGAGCGACGTCTCTGTGGCAGCGATGCCTTCGATCGTGCGGATGTGATCGAGGGTTCGGCTGAAGTCCACCAGGGTTTCGGTATCCAACTCCACAACGAGATCCCAGCGGCCGTTCGTGGTGTGTATCTTTGCGACCTCAACCAAGCCGCGGAGCGCCCGCGCGACCTTGGTCGAGCGCTCGCCCTCGATAGAGATGCACATCACCGCGCGGACGCGATTGGCCTCCATTTCAGGCCGGGTGCGCACGGTGAAGCCCTGAATCACACCCTGTTTGTGCATACGTGCGATGCGGTTCTGCACTGTGCCGCGCGAAACCTTTAGCCTCTTGGCCAGTGTCGCTACGGGCTCGCGCGCGTCCGCACGTAGCAGGGCGAGAAGCTTGCGGTCGAGTTCATCCATGGCAAATCGACACTCGGAGATGACGAAATGATAGAATTGACGGCCGAAATTGGCAAATGTCGGTCTTTTCGCTAGCTCGAGCGCGAGTGATGATTCCAAGGAGATTCGCAAAAGGAACAACCGTGGCGCTGACCTATCTGATGACCGACCCCGCGCATTTTGAGGTCTGCTACCAGATCAATCCCTGGATGAAGCCGGATGCGTGGGGCGCCGATCGCGCTACGCAACGCGCCGCGGCGATCGCGGCTTCGGGCGAACTCGCCGGGGCGATCCGCAATTCCGGTGGCGACATCGAATATGTCGGCGCGGTCAATGGCCTCCCCGACTTGGTTTTTCCCGCCAACGCGGCGATTGTCCTTGACGGCCGCGTGCTGCTTGCACGCTTTCGTTGCGCCGAGCGTCAAGGCGAGGAGCCCGTGTTCCGGGCCGCATTCGAACAACTGAAACGCGATGGGCTGGTCGCCGAAGTCCAGGATTTGCCGGACGGCGTGTTTCAGGAAGGCGCTGGGGATTGCATCTGGGACGTTGATCGCGGGTTCTTCTGGGTCGGCTATGGTCAGCGCTCGACCGAGACATCCGTCGCCGCTATCGAGATCGTTTTCGGCGAGAAGACCGTGGCTCTCGAACTGGCGAGCCCGCGCTTCTACCACCTCGATACCTGTTTCTGTCCGCTGGCTGGTGGGCACGTGCTTTACTACCCGCCCGCATTCACACCGGACTCTCTCGAACGGTTGCGCGCACATGTCGCCGCGAGCCAGCGCATCGAGGCGACTGACGAAGAGGCCGCAGCGTTCTGCGTCAATGCGGTCAACATCGGTTCGCGAATCATCATGGCCAAGGCGCCGGAATCGTTGAAGGCAAAGCTCTCGGCTCGCGGCTTCCAGGTCGCGGAAGTCGATCTCGCGCCGTTCATCCTTTCGGGTGGCGCCGCCTATTGCATGACGCTGAGGCTCGACCGCGTGCGCACCGAGCGCGCGGTCCGCGCCGCAGAGTAGGGGTTGGCCATGACACACATGGCTCCGACGCAAGACTTCATTCGCCGCGAAGGGCGGTTGGGGGCGCATAACTACGCGCCACTGGACGTCGTGCTGACGCGCGGGCAGGGCGTCTACGTCTGGGACGTCGATGGCCGCTGCTACCTCGATTGTCTCGCGGCCTATTCGGCGGTGAACCAGGGCCATTGCCATCCGAAGATCCTCGCGGCAATGACCGAACAAGCCGCGCGTCTCACGCTCACGTCGCGCGCCTTTCGCAACGACCAACTCGTCCCGTTCTACGAGGAACTCTGCGCCCTCACCCACTCGCACAAGGTGCTTCCGATGAACTCGGGAGCGGAGGCAGTGGAGAGCGCGCTAAAATTGGCGCGCAAATGGGGCTACGAGGTCAAGGGTGTTCCGGAGGGCGAGGCAGAGATCATCGTCTGCGCCAACAATTTCCATGGTCGCACCATCGCCATCGTCGGCTTCTCGACCGAGCAGAGCTCGCGCCAGGGTTTTGGTCCGTTCGCACCCGGATTCAGGGTCATTCCGTTCGGGGATGTGGCCGCGCTGGCGGCGGCGATTACGCCGAACACGGTGGCGTTCCTGGTCGAACCGATCCAGGGCGAAGCCGGCGTGATCATTCCGCCAACCGGCTATCTGAAGGCGGCCCGTGCGCTCTGCACGAAGCATAACGTCCAACTCATCTTGGACGAGATCCAGACCGGTCTTGGCCGGACGGGAAGGCTGCTAGCGGAGGAACATGAGGGCGTGGAGGCCGACCTAACGCTGATCGGCAAGGCGCTGTCGGGTGGCTTCTATCCGGTCTCCGCTGTGCTCTCGAACTCCGAAGTGATGGACGTGCTTCATCCGGGCGAGCACGGTTCGACCTTCGGCGGAAATCCGCTGGCTTGCGCGGTGGCGCGGGCGGCGCTCAAGGTGATCATCGACGAAAATCTTGTCGAGGCTTCGGCGAGATTGGGAGCCAAGCTCTTGGCCAATCTGAAGTCCATTCCTTCGTCGCGAGTGAAAGAAGTTCGGGGTCGCGGCCTGATGATCGCTATCGAGCTCCACGCCGATGCCGGCGGCGCGCGGAGGGTGTGCGAACGGCTTCTGGAGCGCGGTCTCCTGGCTAAGGAGACGCACGAGCACATCATCCGGATCGCGCCGCCCCTTGTCCTGACTGAGGGACAGTCGGACTGGATCGCCGGCCAGTTCGACGCGGTTCTGCGTTAAAGGGCCCCAGACCTAGCACCGACGTATGTGCAGACAGCATGGCCAGCCTGCGTGCCGTCATGGCTTTGTTCCTATCGCGGTCTGACAGGCGTTTCACGCAACTGTGTTCGACTTCGGGGCCGCTCACGCAATTCTTCATTGCGGGCATCTCTCACTATCTTTGAATTTGACGGTGCGTCGCGCCGTTTGGTGTGCGCGGCAGTCGGGGGAGCGTGCGTGGGCGGAGGGCCGGATCCAAGACAGAGCTTCGAAGAAGCCTTGCGGGCACATCGCGCCGGCGAGCTTGTACGGGCGGCCGGGCTTTATCGTGCGGTCCTGAGCCTCGCACCGACGCATTTCGGCGCGGCGCACATGCTGGGCGTGGTTCGCCTGCAGCAGGGAAACACTGCGGAGGCGGAACGCCAGCTCCGCCGGGCATTGCAGCTCGATCCGTACGCCGCAGACGTGTTGAACCATCTTGGCATGGCGCTGAGGGACCTCGACCGGCTGGACGAAGCAGTGGATGCCTATGACCGCGCGATCGCGCTCCGGCCCAACTATGCCGAGGCTTTCTGCAATCGTGGCAATGCGCTGCGCCTGTCCGGTAAGCAGGCGGTGGCGCTCGAAAGCTACAATCGCGCCATCCAGCTCAAGCCGGGTTATGCCGACGCCTATTACAATCGTGGCGCGCTGCTGGAGGAGATGGAGCGGTGGGATGACGCGGTCGCGGCGTACGAGATGGCGCTGGCGCTTAACCCCGACTTTCTGCAGGCGCTGAACAATCTCGGCAATGCCTTGCGGGCAGTTTGCCGCTACGAAGAGGCGCTCGCGGCCTATGACCGCGCGGTGGCGATCGCGCCGGGATATGCGGAGGCACTGACCAATCGCGGAAACGTGTTGCGCGATCTCAATCGTCTTGAAGAGGCATTGGCGAGTCACGAGCGGGCGCTGTCGCTGAAGCCCGATCTTGCCGAGGCGTTCAACAATCGCGGCAGCGTCTATCATGTCATGCGCCGGTTCGAAGAGGCCAAGTGCGACTATCGCCGCGCGCTGACGTTCGCGCCGCGCCATGTCGAAGCCCGGGCGAGCCTCGGACTGACGCATCTTCTGCTGGGCGAATGGAGCGACGGTTGGGAGCATTACGAGCTGCGCTTCCGCAAGCGCCACAACGCGGCGCGCCGGCCGAACCATCCGGCGCCGGAATGGATGGGGGAAGACCTGGCGGGCAAGCGGATACTGCTGTTCGGGGAGCAGGGCTTTGGCGACATGATCCAGTTCATCCGTTTCGTACCGCTGATGCGGCAGCGCGGCACCCAGGTGACGGTGGCCGTGCCACGCAGGCTGCACCGGCTGCTGTCGACGGTTGCAAGCGATTGTGAGTTCGTGGATCGCGTGACCCCCGGGATGAGTTTCGATTTCCAGATTGCCCTGATGAGTCTTCCGCGCGTGCTGGAAATCGTTCCGGATGCCGTGCCGAACGCAACGCCGTATCTGTTTCCCGATGCGCGCCGCAGCGAGATCTGGCGGGCGCGGCTGGGCGAGGGCGGGTTCAAAGTCGGTATCGCCTGGCAAGGCAATCCGGCCGGCAGCGTCGACCATGGCCGCTCGATCCCGCTACGCGAGTTCGC
>DATEZM010000421.1:0-5292 GCA_035255625.1 Rhizomicrobium sp.
TCGGCGGCGCGGTGCGGCTCTATTGGGACCAGTCGGTCTATAAGAAGACCGGCAAGGAACAGGAATTCCCTTGGCACCAGGACAATGGCTACACATTCATCGAACCGCAGCAATATCTGACCTTGTGGATTCCGCTGGTCGATGTCGACGCGGAAAACGGCTGCCCGTGGATCGCGCCGGGCGTGCACAAGCGCGGCACGCTGGACCATTGGCTGACGCCGGTCGGATTCAAATGCCTGCAGGACGTGCCCGATGCGGTGTGCGTGCCGGGCAAGGCGGGCGACGTGATCGCATTTTCATCTTTGGCGCCGCATCGCACCGGTCCGAACCTGAAGAAAGGTTCGGTGCGCAAGGCCTACATCCTCCAATACGCGCCAGACGGCGCCTTCACGATCCGCAATGGCGTGCGCGTGCGCCAGGACGATGCGGGGCGGCAGTTCAAGATATCGGCCGGCGAGTCATAGAAAACGCTACATCGTGATCATTGTTTGCCGGATTCGGCGTTATCCTCGTCGTCGAATTCGAGCCACATCGCATTGAGAACGGCGAAGGCGACCGCGAAGCCCAGACCCAATAACCATGTGAAGTACCACATGAGCGTCTCCTAATAGGCGCCGCGGTCGCGGGCGATGTCTTCGGTGCGGACGGGTCCGCGCATCACACGATACACCCAGGCGGTGTAGGCCAGCACGATGGGCAGGAATACGACGACGCAGCCCAGCATGATCTCGAGCGTCAGCTTGCTCGATGACGCATCCCAAACGGTAAGGCTGGTATTGGGATTGCTCGACGACGGCAGGAGGAAGGGGAACAGAGCGAAGCCAGCAGTCGCGATGGTCGCGGCGCAGGCCAGACCCGAGAACAGAAAGGCCGGCAACGGCCGTCGCCGCAGAACGATCGCGGCAAGCGCGGCTGCATTTGCTAGCAGCGGCGCCAGCCACAGCGCAGGATGCGCCGCGTAGTTGGCGAACCACGACGGCTCGCGATAGACGAGCTTGTGCAGCGGGTTCGACGGACCATCGGGCGCGATGGCCGACGCGATTTTGTAGCCGTCGGTGATACTGACCCACAGTCCCGCAAGGTCGAACAGGACGATGAAGGCCAGCGCCGCGAACGAGATGACACGGCGCGCCCGCTGGCCGACCGCGCCTTCGGCTTTGAGCGACAACCAAGTCGCTCCGTGCAGCACCAGCATGGTCAAGCTCACCAAGCCGACCAGCAACGGAAAGGGACGCAGCAGCGACAGTAGCGTGATATCCGAATGGAATCGCAGATCAGCGTCGAAGGTGAAGGGCACGCCGAGAAAGAGATTGCCGACAGCGACGCCGAAGATCACGGCCGGCACCACGCCGGTGACGAACAGTGCCCAATCCCACCAGGCGCGCCAGCGCGGGTGCTCGATCTTGCTGCGATAGACGATGGCGACGGGGCGGAAGATCAGCGCCGCCAGCACCGCGAACATCGCGAGATAGAAGCCGGAGAACGCCGCGGCATAAAGCGCCGGCCAGGCGGCGAAGATCGCGCCGCCGCCCAGGACAAACCATACTTGGTTGCCCTCCCACACAGGCCCGATGGTGTTGATGACCTGGCGCCGCTCGAGGTCGGTGCGCGCGACGAAAGGCATGAGCACGGCACTCCCCAAATCGAAGCCGTCCATGACCGCAAAACCGATCAGAAGGACGCCGAGAAGCATCCACCAGATCAGGCGGAGGGCCTCGTAGCTCACGTACAACCCATTGATTTCATTGAATCGGCGTACATTCGAACCTCACTTTGCGAGGGAGGGGGTAGGGTCCGTCACATTCGGCGCAGTCACCGCATGGCCGAGCGTCCTGTCGGGGCCGAGGCGGATGTATTTCACCATCAGATAGACGTCGGCGACGGCGAGGCCGGAATAGAAGACGACGAAGCCGACCAGGCTGAACAGGACGTTGTGGACATCGGTGCCGGAGACGCCGAGGAAGGTCGGCAGTACGCCCTCGATCACCCAGGGCTGCCGGCCATATTCGGCGACGATCCAGCCGAGCTCCGCGGCCAGCCAGGGCAGCGGCAGGGTGGCAAGCGCCGCCCAGAGGAACAGCCGGTGACGATCGAGGCGGCGCGTCGCCGAGAGGTAGAAGGCGACGGCGAACAGCGCGATGAACCAGAAGCCGCACGCCACCATCAGGCGGAACGCCCAGAACAGCACCGGCACGTCGGGGACCGTCGATTCCGCGGCGCGGGCGATATCGGCGTCGGTCGCGTGCTCGATGTCGGGACGAAACCGCTTCAGCAACAGCGCATAGCCGAGATCGCCGACATGAGCATCGAGCGTGGCGCGCAATTGCGCATTACCACGGTCGCTTCGCAGTTTCGCCAGCGCCTCATAGGCGATCAAGCCGTTGCGGATCTTCTTGTCCGCGAGCTTCACCAGATCTTCGATGCCCGGAACGACCGTATCGACGGAGCGCGTGGCGATGAGGCCGAGCATCCAGGGGACCTTCACCGCATAATCGGTGCGCTTGCCGGCGAGATCGGGAATGCCGACCAGCGTGAACGCGGCGGGCGCCGGCTCCGTCTGCCACATCGCCTCGATCGCGGCGACCTTCATCTTCTGGTTTGTCGAAGCGGTGTAGCCGCTCTCGTCGCCCAGCACGACGACGCAGAGCGCGCTGGCGAGGCCGAAACTGGCGGCCACGGTCATCGAGCGCAGCGCCAGGGCGCGATGGCGCTTCTGCAAGACATAGAGGGCCGAGATCGCCAGCACGAAGACCGAACCCGTGACATAGCCGGCCGCGACAGTGTGGATGAACTTCGCCTGCGCCACCGGATTGAGCAGGACGGCCGAAAAGTCCGCGACCTCCATGCGCATGGTATCCGGATTGAATTTCGCGCCGACCGGAAACTGCATCCAGGCATTGGCGATCAGGATCCAGAGCGCCGAGAACTGGCTCCCGATGGCGACGCCGGCGGTGACCACGAGATGGGCGACCTTTGACAGCCGGTTCCAGCCAAAGAAGAAGAGGCCGACCAGCGTCGCTTCCAGGAAAAAGGCCATGAGCCCTTCCAACGCCAGCGGCGTACCGAACACGTCGCCGACATAATGCGCGTAATAGGCCCAGTTGGTGCCGAACTGGAATTCCATAGTGATTCCGGTGGCGACGCCCATCGCGAAATTGATGCCGAACAGCGTGCCCCAGAACTTGGTCATGTCGCGCCAGATCGTCTGGCCCGTCATCACATAGACGCACTCCATGATGACGAGAATCAGCGACAGGCCGAGGGTGAGGGGCACGAAGAGGAAATGGTAGAGCGCCGTGATCGCGAATTGCAGACGCGACAGAAGGACGATGTCCATCTTCTAACGTGCGCTTTCTCCCATGAGATGCGCCGAGACGTCGCGTGGCGCGGTGGGAACGCGATGATCCGCACCGAAGAAGACAAAGTAAAGAACGCCCAGTGCCACAGCCTTTGCGCAGAGAAGGCCGAAGAGCTCGTAGCCGAGTCGGAGCCGGAAGGCCGGCCTTGGTGCCGCGGTTGCTTGCATCGCTCTCTATTACGAAACGCCAGAGGGTGCGAAACAATAGAGTATCTTGCGGATGCTGAAGCCGGAGTAAATGGAAACGGAACCATAATTCTCTTTTTTTCGGAGACATGCTAGGAGGCACCAACGCCGGGAGGGGCGAAGATGGCCATCAAGAAACGCTGGATCGCGCTCGGCGCGATTCTGATTGTCGCCGCGGCCGGTTACGCCGCGTTCGAGCGCTACTGGTATTACCTTCCCGGCATCATCGGACGGCTGCGCGACCCGGTGCTCGCCAATCGGCCGGTGACCTGGCAGCCAGGACCGGCAGCGGCGCCCATGGGCGCACGCAAGCCCAATGTCGTCTTCATCCTGGCCGACGATCTTGGCTTCAACGACCTGTCGTTCAATGGTGGCGGCGTGGCGGGCGGCGTGGTGCCGACGCCGCGGATCAATTCGATCGCGCGCGACGGCGTGACTTTCACCAATGGCTATGCCGGCAACGCGACCTGCGCGCCGTCGCGCGCCGCGATCATGACCGGACGCTATGCGACGCGCTTCGGCTTCGAATTCACCCCAGCGCCCAAGCAGTTCGAAAAACTGGTCGCGACCTATCAGAACGCCGACGGAAGCCACGGCATCTACAATGCGGCCGATGAGGACTCGGTGCCGACCGACGCGAATCTGCTCACGGTGCCCGGCCGCGAGATCATGCTGCCCAAGCTGATGAAGGATGCCGGCTATCACACGCTGTTCCTGGGCAAGTGGCATCTCGGCGGCACGGCGGACAGCAAACCGGAAGCCAAGGGCTTCGACGAGACGCTGTCGTTCCTGGCCGGCGCATCGCTTTATGGCGAAACCGGCGATCCCAAAATCGAGGAGTCGCGGCAGGACTTCGACCCGATCGACAAGTTCCTGTGGGCCAACCTCACCTTCTCGGTCGAGAACAATGGCGGCCAGCACTTCACGCCATCGGAATACATGACCGACTATCTGGGCGACGAGGCGGTCAAGGCGATCCATGCCAACCGCAACCGGCCGTTCTTCATGTACCTCGCCTTCAACGCGGTGCACACGCCGCTGCAAGCGCTGAAGAGCGACTATGACGCGTTGCCGATGATCAAGGATCACCGGTTGCGCGTCTATGCGGCGATGGTGCGAAGCCTCGACCGCAATGTCGGCCATGTGCTGGACGCGCTGAAGGCTGAGGGCCTCGACAAGAACACGCTGGTGATCTTCACGAGCGACAATGGCGGCGCCTACTACATCGGCCTGCCGAACATCAACAAACCCTATCGCGGCTGGAAGGCGACGTTCTTCGAGGGCGGCATCCATGTGCCCTTCTTCATGCGCTGGCCGGGCACGATCGCGGCGGGCGCGACCTATGCCAAGCCGGTCGCGCATGTCGACATCTTCTCGACAGCGGCGGCAGTCGCAGGTGCGCCGCTGCCGAAGGATCGCAAGATCGACGGCGTGAACCTGCTGCCCTTCGTGGCCGGCGCCGACAGCGGGCGCCCGCACCAGACGCTGTTCTGGCGCTCCGGCCCTTACGCCACGCTGCTCGACGGCGACTGGAAGCTGCAGGCGATGGACAAGCCGTTCAAGAAAGTCTGGCTGTTCGACCTCAAATCCGATCCGACGGAGAAGACCAATCTTGTGTCCACTTATCCTGCTCAGGCCGAAGTGTTGCTGGAGGAGCTGCGCAAGATCAGCGCGCAGCAGCACAAACCGCTCTGGCCCTCGCTCCTGCTTGGACCGCAGGCGGTGGACCACCCGCTCTCTTATCCGTC
>DATEZM010000422.1:0-4738 GCA_035255625.1 Rhizomicrobium sp.
GGCGCGTTCGATATCTCGACGGTCAGGGGTGACGCCGAAAGCGTGAAACGCACGCTCTTGCGCAAGCCGGGGCAATCGGGATCGCCGGTGTGCGCCGTCGACGCGACGAGAGCGTTGCCCTGCACCACATCGATCCAGGCCTCACCCGAGAGCGATACATAGTAGTCGCCGGCGCGAGGCGCACGGACCGTGACGAAGCCCGCAGACTTCGCCGGGTCGGCGGGTTTCGCGGATGCGTGCGGCAGCACCGCCCCTGGTTTGAGGTTCAGCGTGATCGCGGTACCGGGAACGGCGTCGAATAAGGTGCCGCTGTCGACCCGAGGCCGACGTCCCTGCAGCAGGGAGCGCTCGCTGTCGAGATTCCATCCCAGCTTGCACGGTGGATCGGCCAGCGCCGGAGTCGCCGCGATCAGCGCGAGCAGGAGACCGAAGCCAGACGCTCTCACGACCGTGAACCTACAGCGCAATCTGCGAACGGAAAGCGAAGGTATCGAAGTTCTGGCCGATTTCAGCATTGCTGAGAACGCCATGTCCGAAACCCGCCGGGATCGTGCCGATGCGGCCGATGTCGATGTCCTGCCACTGCACGGAGAACTTCAAGACGCTATTCGGATACCAGTTGATCGCCGCAGTAAAGATGCGCTGGTCGCCGCCGCGTATGCCGCCTGCTGGAGCGGCGTGGCCGAGCGTGCCGGCATTGTCGTTCAGGTCCAGATCGCTGTAGCGCGCCGCAACTTCCCAGGCGCCCGGGCCCCACCCATCAATTGAGAACGGAACGCGTGGTTTCGGATTGGAGAATGAACCGTTCTGCACATTGTAGGGCCGGCTCTCACCGGTGATGGTCCAACTCGCCTGTGCATACCAGCCATTGAAATTGAGAGCCGGTGCACCGGCGGCTTGCTGATACAGCCCATAGCCGAAATAGCCCGCCTGGCCGTAGACGCTGCGCCACTCTACAGCGCCTTCGCCAGCATAGTTCCACGCACTCCTGGTATTGATGGCGCCGGTGGAAATCAGCTTGAGGCTGTTGTCGTCGACGGTCAATTCCGGGCCGTCCTGCAGGGTGATGTTCTGCGCCGAACCCGGGCCTGCTGTGGCGTCGCCGCCGTGGAAGACATAGGTGCCGGCGAGAGATGCCAAAAGCTTCCAGTCCGCGTCCGAGTAGAAGACATCACTGCCGCGCGCGACCACGGCCTGTTGCTCGTCGAAGAACAGACTTGTGTCGGCGACTTTTCCACCGGTGTAGGCGAGGGAGCCGAAGAACGCGTCACCCGCATAAATAATGCCGATGCCGTCGCGCCCGTCGCCACCCGCCAGGCTGCGTTGCAAGTCGGACGGTGCGTTGCGTTCCAGGAAGATCACATCGGCGGCACCGGTCGCGTCCTCGAGGTTTGCGCTCCACGGATAGGCGCCGACGCGGAACGCCCACGGCGCTAGCCCGGCATATTCGACATAGGCCTGCTGGATGCGACCCTGAAGCTCGTTGCCGCTCGAGGCGCCGCTGCCGAAGTCGTAATTGAAGAAGTAGTTCCAGTCGCCGAACACCTTGCCCTGAACGCCGAGCTGGGCGCGGCGGAAGTTCGAGCCGCTCGAAAGGTCGGGACCGTTTGCGGCAGCGAGCTGCAGGGCATGCGCGCCCTGCATGAAATACGCGGTGTCGAACTGGACGAGCGAGCGAATCGCCAAGGAGAAGCGGCCATCCGCCGACGTGACCGTCGGCCTTCCGCCGGCGATGCTCCAGTTGGGTTGCTCCGCCTTCTCGATGCGCGCGTGGTCTTCGGTAGCGGCAAACTTGTCGACCAGCGCGTTGATCTCGACCTGATGCTGTGCGACCTGCGCCTCGACGGGCGTGGCTGGCGGCGGAACGGCGTCGGCTGCCTCGGTGGGCGCGACCTTGACGCCCTTGTGCTTCAGGGCCGTTCTCAGTGCCGCGATCTGGTCACGCTGGGCGGCGAGCTGCTTTTGCTGCAGCTCCATCGTGCGCTGCATGTCATCAAGGCGTTTGAGGATCGTTGCGTCGTCGGCAAAGGCCGGTGTGGCGACCAGAGCAAATGCGGTCCCCGCGAGAAACAGCCCCCGTATGTTCATTGCTTCGCTCCCAGAATGACGAAACCGTCTTTTTCAAATATGGCCCGGGCTTCCGGGCCGCTCAGGAAATCGAGAAACGCTTTTGCATCAGGGTTCGCGGTGCGCATCAGCGCGGCCGGATAGACGATCGCGGCGTGGGTATTGTCGGGGAACGTGCCGACGATGCGGACGCCTTTGTCGCTCATCGCGTCGGTCGTGTAGACGATGCCGAGTGGCGCTTCGCCACGCGAGACATAGGCCAGCGCCACGCGGACGTTCTCGGCGTTGACGGTGTGGTCGACCACACTGTTCCAGACGCCGAGCGTCGTCAGCGCGGTGCGCGCATACTTTCCAGCCGGAACCGAGTCGGGATCGGCGATAGAGAGCCGTCCACCGTTCAGGGCGCCAAGCAAATCGAAATGCGGCGCGATGGCGATCGATGCTTTTGCGCTGGCCGGGGCGATGAGAACGAGATGGTTGCCCAGGATGTTCTTGCGGGTGTCATGCGCGATGAACCCGCGGCTGTCGAGGTAGTCCATCAAGTCGGTGTCGGCGGAGACGAAGATGTCCGCGCCGGCAGAGGACTCGATCTGCTTGGCCAACGTCGAAGACGCCGCGAAAGAGAAGGCCGGAGTCGTTCCTGTCTTCGCGTGGTATGCCTTGCCGACATCCGTCAGGGCATCGGAAAGCGATGCCGCAGCGAAGACCGTGACGCCGGCCGCGTGGGCGTTGGAGAAAACCGGCAGAAGCAGCGCGATAGCCAGCGCCACGGCGCGCGAGAAGTTGCGGCCCATGTCATCCCCCGATGTTGAAATCAACATCGTGGTATACCACAAAATATCACGAGTCGAGATCGACCCTTCCCTGCGCAAATCTCATGGCCGTGTAGGTTCTACACCTGGTGTTTGCGAGTTCTCGGCCGTTTCGGCTTTGAATTGGCGGCACCCGCGGACGGACGTTTGGCCAGCCGGGCGAGCGCTTTCAGCTCGGTGTCGATTGACCTTGCGGCAATCGCTTCGATCGAACGGTAGTGGCCGACGACGGCACGCCCGGCCGTCGTCAGACTTGTGCCGCCGCCCTTGCGCCCACCCGTCTCGGCCGCGAGCACCGGCGCCCCCATCATGTCTTCAACGTCGTGCAGCAGGAGCCAGGCGCGCCGATAGCTCATGTCCATGGCAATAGCGGCGCCTCGGATAGAACCTTTCTCATCAATCAGTTCCAGAAGACGGATTTTCCCCGGACCCAGCGCACGGCCGTCTCCCAGCTCAACCTTGATGTTCAATCGCGCCATCGCCGCAGATTGCGACAACACGCATGGGGCGTCCAGCCCGCCTATTGGTGACCGATCACGCGGCGCGTCTGGTAGCCCTTGGCCAACGCTTTCACTTCATCCGGCGTCAACTTCACCTCGGCCGCAGCGATCGCATCGTCAAGATGCTTCATCTTGGACGCACCGACGATGGGCGCCGTCAGGCCCGGCTGATGCAGGAGCCAGGCGAGCGCGATTTGCGCCGCCGACACGCCCTTCTCCGCGGCCATCGCATCGACACGGTCGCGGATGGCGTAGTCGCTTTCCAGGAAGGCGCTGGCGGTGAGGATGTTCGCGTCCGACTTGGCGCGCGTGGTCTGCGCCTCGCCGTCGCGCGAGCGGTTGCCGGCGAGGAAGCCGCGCGCCAACGGGCTCCACGGGATCAGGCCGATGCCGGCGTCGCGGCAAAGCGGCAGAATCTCGCGCTCCTCCTCGCGATAGACGAGATTGTAGAAGTTCTGCATCGAGACGAATTTCGTGGCACCCATCTTTTCCTGCGTGTGCAGGTATTTCGAGAACTGCCAAGCAAACATCGAGGAGGCGCCGATATAGCGCGCCTTGCCGGCCTTCACGACGTCGTGCAGCGCCTCGATCGTCTCTTCGATCGGCGAGGTTGGGTCGAAGCGGTGGATCTGGTAAAGGTCGACGTAATCCGTGCCCAGCCGGCGCAGCGAATTGTCGATGCTTGTCAGGATGTGCTTGCGCGACAGACCGCGGTCGTTGACGTCGTCGCTCATCACGCCGCAGACCTTGGTGGCGAG
This sequence comes from Rhizomicrobium sp., assembly GCA_035255625.1. Lineage (GTDB taxonomy): Bacteria > Pseudomonadota > Alphaproteobacteria > Micropepsales > Micropepsaceae > Rhizomicrobium. The sequence continues at coordinate 4,138 of DATEZM010000422.1, forward strand.
CACGACGGCGTCGCGCTTGGCGAAATCCCTCAACGCTTTGCCGACCACTTCCTCGCTGCGGCCGATGGAATAGACATCGGCAGTGTCGAAGAAATTAATGCCGGCTTCGAGCGCGCGCCTGATGAAGGGCCGCGCCTCTTCCTCGCCCAGCACCCAGTCGCGCCAGTTCGGCGAACCATAGGTCATGGTACCCAGACAGATGCGCGAGACTTTGAGTCCGGTCTTGCCGAGACGGGTGGTTTGCATGGGGGCTCTCCTGTTGCGACTGGAGAAAGCCTAGTCCCAACGCATCTGCTCAGAAACCAAAAATCCGGCCGACGATTTTGGGCAATAACCCTTCGAAGATCAGGGGCGCATCGGTCACCGCGAGGTTGATGCAGACGGGTCCCGGATCGGCCACGGGCTTGTGGCGGATGTCCGGCGTCGTCGACTGCACGTCACCGGCGGCATAGCGCCCGGTCGCATCGTGGAAGCTGCCGGTGAGCACCATCGTCCATTCCTCACCGCGATGGGTGTGCGTCGCCACCCCGGCGCCGGATGCGGCGCGGATCAGTCTCGCCCGCGTCTTGCCTTTGGTGGCGAGCGGAAAATAAGCGAGGCC
>DATEZM010000423.1:0-2743 GCA_035255625.1 Rhizomicrobium sp.
GGATTTCATTGTCGGGTTCCCGGGCGAGAGAGACAGGGATTTCGAAGCTACGCTCGGTCTTGTGCGTGACGTGAAGTATGCCGGGGCATTCTCGTTCAAATACAGCGCCCGTCCGGGAACGCCTGCCACAGCGGCGCGAAAGCATGTCCCTGACGATGTCAAAGACGCGCGGCTGCAGGTGCTCAATGCCCTGCTGCTCGAACAACAGGACGCGTTCAAAGCGTCATGCCTCGGCCGCACCATGGATGTGCTGTTCGAGAAACCGGGACGCAATCCGGGTCAGATTGTGGGACGCAGTCCCTATCTGCAATCCGTCCATGTCGAGGGCGCGGCCGATCTGATCGGCACGATCCGGCCGGTGTGCATTGAGGGCGTCCATCCCAACAGTCTTGGCGGACGCCTCGTATCCTCGCGCGAGAAGGCGCTGGCGCATTGAGTGCGGCGAAATCCCGGCGCGCGGCGAAGGAGCAGGTGACGCTCGAATTCTCCGACAATGGGCTGCTCGCCGTTCTGGCCGGCGGCCACGAGCGCAATTTCGTCCGTCTCGAACAGAAGCTCGGCGTGCGAGTCGCTACACGCGGCAATCTTGTGGCGATCGAAGGCGATACCGAAATGCGCGAGCGCGCCGCGACCGTACTGCGCGGGCTCTATGCGCGGATTGAGGCAGGCGATAGCTGCTCTGCGTCCGACGTCGACGCCGAAATCCGCTTCGCGGCCGAGAAGGCCGCTACGCTGGTCGGCAATTCCTTCGGTTCGCTGGCGATCCGCACCGCCGCCGGCAAGGCAACGCGCGCACGCACGCCGGCCCAAGCCGCCTATCTCGATCTGATGCGCACGCACCCGCTTGTGTTCGGCGTCGGTCCGGCCGGTACCGGCAAAACCTATCTCGCCGCCGCCTTCGGCGCGCATCTCCTGCATGAGCGGCAGGTCGAGCGCCTCATCCTTTCGCGGCCCGCGCTCGAGGCTGGGGAGCGCCTCGGCTTCCTGCCCGGCGACCTCAAGGAGAAGATCGATCCCTATCTGCGTCCGCTCTACGATGCGCTGTTCGACGTGCTGGGCGAGCGCACGCAAAAGCTCATGGAAATGGGAACGATCGAGGTCGCGCCGCTCGCCTTCATGCGTGGACGCACGCTGACGCGCGCGTTCGTCATTCTCGACGAGGCGCAGAACGTCACGCCGGGACAGATGAAGATGTTCCTGACGCGGCTGGGCGAGGATTCGCGCATGGTGGTGACCGGCGACCCGTCGCAGAGCGATCTGCCCGGTGGCCGCGCCGACGGCCTGAACGAGGCACTGCGCATCCTTCATGGCGTGGAGGGTGCTGCGGTGGCGCGCTTCTCCGAGAAGGACGTCGTGCGCCACGCTCTCGTCACCCGTATCGTCGCCGCCTATAATCGGGCCGACGCGGAGAAGCCTGGGTCGTGACGTTTTCCGTCCATCTTCAATTCGCCGATTCGCGCTGGCGCAGGGTCCGCGCTCTTCCGGCGCGGCTCGAAACCGCGGCCCTTCTCGCGCTTCGGCAAGGCAAGGCGCCAGGGAACGCCGCGCTGACGATCCTGTTGGCAGACAACGCGCGGCTGAAAACGCTCAACCACGATTACCGCGGAATCGACAAGCCCACCAACGTGCTTTCGTTTCCAGCGGCCATGAACGCGGAAAATTATCTCGGCGATGTCGCGCTCGCCTTTGAAACGACGCGCGACGAGGCGAAGAATCAGGACAAACGGCTCGCCGATCACGCGACCCATCTCGTCGTGCACGGTGTTCTGCACCTCTTGGGCTTCGACCACGTCACGGCCCGCCAAGCCAAATCGATGGAGCCATTGGAGTCTCGCATCCTCGGCGAGGTTGGAATTGCCGATCCCTATGCCGCCGAGGCCGCGCGATGAGCGACGCGGCCGGCGCGAACAATGGCGACGGCGCTTCGCTGCTGCGCCGGATCGGTGCGTTCCTCCGAGGCGACAATTCCGCAACGCAGATCCGCGAAAGCATCGAGGAGGCCATCGAGGAAAGTGACCGACACAGCACGGCGCTCTCGGCCCCCGAGCGGCGCATGCTTGCCAATCTGCTCAAATTCGGCGAGCTGCGCGTCAGCGACGTGATGATCCCGCGCGCCGACATCGTGGCGGTGGCGGAAGACACCTCGTTGAGCGATATCGTCGCGCTGTTCCGCGACGTTCAGCATTCGCGCCTGCCGGTGTACCGCGAGTCGCTCGACGACCCGCTCGGCCTCATTCACATCAAGGACATCCTCGCCTATCTCGAACTTCAGCCCGACGGCAGCTTCCGCTGGAAGGCTGGATCCGTGGCGCAGTTCACCCGCGAGCTTTTGTTCGCGCCGCCGTCGATGCCGCTACTCGACCTGCTTCTCAAGATGCAGACCGCGCACACCCATTTGGCATTGGTGATCGACGAATATGGCGGCACCGACGGGCTTGTCACTATCGAAGATATCATCGAAGAGATCGTGGGCGACATCGCCGACGAGCACGACGAAGACGCGCAACAGGTGCGCAAGACCGAGGATGGCGCCTTCGTCGCCGACGCGCGCCTCGACCTCGAGGATTTCCGCGAGCAGACGGGAATCGCTCTGGCTCCCGCGGACGCCGATCAGCACGTCGATTCGCTGGGCGGCCTTGTCGTGTCGCTGCTTGGCCGCGTGCCGCAGCGTGGTGAAATCGTCGCCGATCCTTCCGGTTATCAGTTCGAAGTTCTGGAAGCCGACCCCCGGCGGGTGAAGCGC
>DATEZM010000424.1:0-15814 GCA_035255625.1 Rhizomicrobium sp.
CTCATCCTCTTCTTCGCCGGAGTCACAGTCATGAGCCTCATGCTCAGTTACACCTTCGGCAATCGGCGCTCCGTCTGACTCCCTCAGTGGCCGACTCAAGCCCTGTTCTGGCTTGAGTCGGGGAACCCTTCTCTCTCCTCCAGGGTGTCTAAAAAAGCGGTCTCATCTGACATGTGGGCTGTTCCCGACTACTATTCATAGTGTCCGACGAAGGGGGAACCAGATGCCTGCCGTTTCCTGCTGCCCGAAAGTGAAACTGTCGATGATCGCGGTCGTTTCTGCCGTCCTGTGTTGCATGGCTGCCGCCCTGCCCACAGCCGAAGCGCAAGAGCCGCCGAGCATTGTCGGAAGCTCGCCTCTGTCTGGTTTGTCCGGTGCGACGGGATGGATCAATTCCAAGCCTCTGAAGGCGAAGGATCTCAAAGGAAAGGTCGTTCTCGTCGATTTCTGGACCTACTCCTGCATCAATTGCCTGCGCGCTCTACCCTATGTCGAAGCATGGTCGGAAAAGTACAAGGACAGCGGTCTGGTGGTCATCGGCGTACATACTCCGGAATTCGGTTTTGAGGGCCGGCGTGCGCGCGCGCGTCGCCTTTCCGGCAGCGGTGCGGATCGCCAGCGAGCCGAAGGAATTGCCGACCAGTGTAGCGGCCTTCTCGGCCGCGAAGCGGATTTCGGCATCGACGTCGGACGCAGAGCAGCTATCGCCTGCCTCAATCCGCGCATAGAGCCCGCGCAATACGGTCGCGGCGCGCTCGCGCATTTCGGCATCGCCTTCGATCGCCACAAGATTGCCGCGTGTGGCGACTCGCACGCCGAGCTTCTGTTCGAGACGGACCAAATTACGCTCATGGCCGCCGGCCAGCACGGCAAGCAGACTGTTGTCGGAGAATTCGAGCGTCACCTGCTCTTTCGCCGCGCGCCGGGATTTCGCCGCACTCAATGCGCCAGCACCTTCTCGCGCGAGGATTCGAGCCGTCCGCCAAGGCTGTTGGGATGGACGTCTTCGATGTACACCGGCTGGATCGTCCCAATCAGGTGAGCCGCGCCCTCGACATGGACGGATTGCAGATAGGGGCTGCGGCCCACAGTCTGACCCGGATTGCGTCCCGGCTTCTCGAACAGAACATCCATGGTGCGGCCGAGGCATGACGCTTTGAACGCGTCCTGTTGTTCGGGCAGCAGGGCATTGAGCGCCTGCAGCCGCGCGTCTTTGACATCGTCAGGGACATGCTTTCGCGCCGCTGCGGCAGGCGTTCCCGGGCGGGTGCTGTATTTGAACGAGAACGCGCCGGCATATTTCACGTCGCGCACAAGGGCGAGCGTAGCTTCGAAATCCTTGTCGCTCTCGCCCGGGAACCCGACAATGAAATCCGATGTCAGGGCGATGTCGGGACGGGCGCGGCGAATTTGGTCCACGAGGCTGCAGTAATGATCGGCCGTGTGCTGGCGGTTCATGGCGTGGAGAACCGCATCGGAGCCCGATTGCACCGGCAGATGCAGATAGGGCATCAGCGCTTCGATATCGCCATGCGCGGCGATCAGGTCATCGCTCATGTCGCGCGGATGGCTGGTGGTGTAGCGAAGCCGCGCGACACCGGGGATGCGTGACAGCCGATCGAGAAGCCGTGCCAGCGACCACGCGCGGCCATCAGGCCCTTCGCCGCGATAGGCGTTGACGTTCTGGCCGAGCAGCGTGATCTCGCGCACGCCCTTGGCGGCAAGGCGGCACGCCTCGTCCTCGATCTGCAACACGGGACGCGAATACTCACTGCCGCGCGTGTAGGGCACGACGCAGAAGGTGCAGAACTTGTCGCAACCCTCCTGCACCGTGAGAAAGGCCGTCGCGCCAGATACAGAGACATCCTTCGGCAAAACGTCGAATTTCTCGAGCGCGGGGAAATCGGTCTCAAGCGCGTGGCCGCCGGAGCGCGCGATCTTGGCGATCATCTCGGGCAGGCGATGATAGGATTGCGGCCCAACGACGATGTCGACCTGCGGCGCGCGCGCGACGATCTCCGCGCCTTCGGCCTGCGCCACGCAGCCGGCGACCGCGATGGTCAAACCGCGTTCGTCCTTGATCTTCTTCAACCGCCCGAGTTCGGAATAGACCTTTTCCGCAGCCTTTTCCCGGATATGGCAGGTGTTGAGGATCACCATGTCGGCGTCTTCCGCCGTCTCGGCCGGCCCATAGCCGATCGGCGCCAACAGCTCCGCCATGCGGGCGGAGTCGTAGACGTTCATCTGGCAGCCATAGGTCTTGACGAAGAGCTTCTTCATGGGGCCGCGGTTATAGGGTCACGCCGCCGTCTGCGCCAGCGCAGGGGCGGCGGCGGGCGTGGCCGGCAGGGCCTCCGGCGTTGGTCCGGACAGGCCCGACAGAGCCCGCAACTGACCGCGCCGGACGATAGCCTCGGTCTGCGCGGCAAGCGCCTTGCGCCCGCCGGCGTGATCCACGTCCATCGGCGGGTGAAATTCGACTACGACATCGATCGGGCCGGTGAGAAGGGCTTCCAAAAGATGCGGCACCAATTCCATGTCGCCGTACCAGGCGTAGAGCGGCCGGTTCTCCCGGCCCATGGGAATCCCATGCACGCTGACATAGGCGGTGGAAACCGGCTGGACCAGAACCGGGCGGCTGCCGCCCTTGCCGTCAGCGACCCGGGCCTCGACCGCGCCCATCAGCGCGCTCTTGAATGGCAGCACTCTGTTGCCATCATTGGAGGTGCCTTCGGGAAATAGAATAAGCGTGTCGCCGGCGAGCAGCCTGTCGCGAATCTGGTCGCGCGCCTCGCCGGTGGCACTGCGGCGCGCGCGTTCGACGAACACCGTGCGCTGCAGCTTCGCCAGTGTCGAAAACAGCGGCCAGGTCGCCACTTCGGATTTGGCGACAAATGATACCGGGCCGAGCGATGAGAAGATGATGATGTCGAGCCACGACGTATGATTGGCGACGATCAGAACGCCTTCGTCGATCGCCGAATGCCCGATCGTTGTGATGCGGACGCCGAACAGCTTCGCCATGAAGCGGTGGTAGCGCCACGGAAAGGTCTTCTTCGCCTTGCGGTTGAAGCGCAGATTAAAGGCCTGATACGGGATCAGGATGAGGGTAACAGCCAGAAACACCGTCACGATGGCATAGGCACGCAGCGTCGGCATCAGCGCGGCTTCTTCGCGCCTTTGGGCACGCCATAAAGCTCGAGGCGGTGATCGACGAGTTCGAAGCCGAGCTCTTCCGCCACCCGGCGCTGGAGCTTTTCGATTTCCTCGTTGCGGAATTCGATGACGCTTCCGGTCTGAACATCGATCAGGTGATCGTGGTGGGCTTCCGGCGCTTCCTCGTAGCGCGAGCGGCCGTCGCGAAAATCGTGACGCTCCAGGATGCCGGCGTCCTCGAACAACTTTACGGTGCGATAGACGGTGGCGATCGAGATGTGCGGATCGAGGGCAGATGCCCGGCGATACATCTCTTCGGCGTCGGGATGGTCCTCGGCGTCGGACAGCACGCGCGCGATCACGCGGCGCTGCTCGGTCATGCGCAGGCCCTTCTCGGCGCAGAGTTTCTCGATGCGCGTCACTGAGATGCCCGCGTCATGGCTTCGGCGGGGAGTTTACCCAGTGGCAGGACAATACCCAAGGCCTGAAAGCGGCAGATCGCTGCGCAAAATCAGGGCGTCCTCGGGCGGTGAACCGGCATAGTAGCCCTTGCGGCGACCCGCTTCGGCGAACCCCAACTTCCCGTACAGCGCGCGCGCAGCCAGGTTGCCGACCGCGACTTCCAGGAACATCGACTGCGCGCCCAGACGACGCGCGTGATCGGCCGCTGCGGCGACCAACTCGGAGGCGGTGCCGCGCCGGCGTGCCGAGGGCGATACAGCGAGGGTCAATATCTCGGACTCGCCACCCGCTGCGCGTGCGAGGATGAACCCTTCCCCGCCGGACAGGCAGAAGGCACCTGCAGCCACGAGAAGCTCGGACAGCGCCTGAACATCCCACGCCTGCGCAAAACATGCAGCATGAATGGCCGCCAGAGGGGCGAGGTCATAACCGGGGCGATGGAGCGTGACACTCATGCCGGTCGGGGCAGTTTGGCATCGGGCGCCCGCAGATAGAGCGGACGGGGCGCGACGGCCGGCGGCGGCATTGTCCGCGCGAGACGCGCCACCCAAAGAGCGTCCGGCTGTCGAACGGTCGAAAGTATCGCGCTCCCGAGGTGTGGCGCTGCCGCAGGAGCCGCGGTGCCCGCGAGTGCGAGGCGATCCTTCATGTTCGTCAGGGTGTCAAGCGCGTCGGCGAAGGGAAGCAGGACCGGTTCGTCCATCGCATTCGATTGCAAATACACTTCGCCGCGCCTGGCATCGTGCAGCGCCGCGGCTTTCGCGAGTTCAGTTTCCGATATGGCTTGTGCCGCCATCGCAGCGAGCGTCGTGACACCCAGAAGCGGCCGATCGAGCGCGACCCGAAGTCCGCGCATGAAGGCCAGGCCGACGCGCTGGCCGGTGAAGGTGCCAGGACCGGTGGTTACCACCAGACGATCGAGCTGTGCATAGGCGAGCTCTGCCCGACGCATCGCGTCATCCACCATCGGCGCCAGCCTCTCGGCATGGCCGCGTTCCATCGGCTCGAAGATGTGCGCCCGCACCTCGTCGCCATCGAGGATCGCGACCGAACAGGCGCCGAGTGCGGTGTCGACGGCAAGCAACTTCATGTCAGAGAATCTTGCAGGCTTCGTCGAATTCGTGGCGTGGACTGCGCGCGAACACGCCGGACGGATCGCCATAACCGAGGCCGCAGATGAAGTTGGACTTTACGCGCGTGCCGGCGAAGAATTCCGCGTCCACCTTGGCATTGTCGAAGCCCGACATCGGGCCGCAATCGAGACCGAGCGAACGCGCGGCGAGCATCAGATAGGCGCCTTGCAGCGTCCCATTGCGGAAGGCGGTCACTTGTTCGACTGCCGGATCCTTGAACCAGTGCTTTGCCGTCTGGTCGTGGGGAAATAGTTTGGGCAGATGCAGCGCAAAATCGAGGTCGTAGCCGATGATCACCGTCGCGGGCGCGGTCCTGACCTTTGGCTGGTTGCCCGGTGAGGCAAACTTCGCCAACCGCTCCTTGGCATCCGCGCCGGTGAGAAAAAGAAAGCGCGCCGGCGAGCAATTGGCGCTGGTCGGACCCATCCGCATGAGATCATAGACCGCCATCAGCAAAGCCGTGCTAACAGGCTTGTCGGTCCATTTGTTCTGCGTGCGCGCGGCGCGGAAGACGACGTCCAGCGCTTCGTCGTTGATGGCGTGATGGTCCATGGCAGGCGCGTCCGAAAGATTCGGCTGCGAGCTTACACCGCTTCGACCGCGTTCACTTCGGGCACGTAATGGCGCAGCATGTTCTCGATGCCGTTTTTCAGCGTGAGCGTCGAGGATGGACAGCCGGCGCAAGACCCCTGCAGATGCAGAAACACGATGCCGGCGCCACCGTCGAAGCCCTTGTAAATGATGTCGCCGCCGTCCTGGGCAACGGCGGGGCGCACCCGCGTATCGATCAATTCCTTGATCTGGGCGACGACTTCGGGATCGCCTTCTTCCCCGTAGTTGACGTCGTCGCCTTCCTCCGCCGTGCCGGTCATGAGCGGCAGGCCGCGGGTGAAGTGTTCCATGATCGCGCCGAGAATGGCTGGCTTCAGGTGCTTCCAATCGCCGTCGCGCTTGGTCACCGAGATGAAATCGGAGCCGAAAAACACGCGCGCGACATCAGGAATGGCGAACAGGGCCGCTGCCAGCGGGGAGCGGGCGCCGGAGTCCGCTGTCGGGAAGTCAGCGACCTCGCCGTCCCCCATCACAGGACGGCCGGGAAGGAATTTCAGCGTCGCCGGGTTGGGCGTGGATTCTGTTTGAATGAACATGGGTCTCTCCGTGACCGCTTATGTGGACCTTGAGGCGGGCACGATCAAGGTTGGCCCGAATAACCCTAAAAGTCCGAGATTATTCCCTTCTTTTCCCAGTCGCCGTAGCGGGTCGGTTCCGGACCGCGCCGGCCGCCGCGTTCAGGCGGCATCTCAGCAGGCTTTTGCGCCTTGCGCCGCGCCTCGGCCTCGGCGGCAGCGCGCTCGCCGGCTTCGCGGACGCGACGGGCGATTTCGGCTTTGCTCGACAGTGACTTGGACGGCATTGCCGCCTCCGCTTGACGCTGACGGCCCTGAGCTTACATCAAGCCGGCATGAACGTATTGCGTACCGGCCTGCTCATGGCGGCATTGACCGCCCTGTTTCTCGTGATCGGATTTCTGATCGGCGGCGAGGCGGGAATGGCGCTCGCCTTCCTGTTCGCGGCGGGAACCAATCTGTTCGTCTATTGGAACTCCGACAAAATGCTGTTGTCGATGTATGGCGCCCAGCCGGTCGATGCGACGACGGCGCCCGAGCTTGTCCATCTTGTCGAGCAGCTCGCGCGGCAGGCCGATCTGCCGATGCCGAAGGTCTACATCGTCGCGAACGAGCAGCCCAATGCCTTCGCCACCGGCCGTGATCCCGAGCATGCCGCGGTGTGCGTGACGGACGGATTGTTGAAGCGGGTGGACAATGAAGAGCTTGCCGGTGTGCTGGCACATGAGCTCAGTCATGTGAAGCATCGCGACACGCTGATCATGACCATCACCGCGACGATCGCCGGCGCAGTTTCGATGCTGGCGAATTTCGCGCTGTTCTTCGGCGGCAACCGGCGCAACCCGCTGGGCCTTGTAGGCACGCTGCTGATGGTCATCCTGGCGCCGATCGCGGCCATGGTCGTGCAGATGGCGATCAGCCGTACGCGCGAATTCGAAGCCGACCGCGAAGGCGCGGAGATCTCCGGACGGCCGCTTTGGCTCGCTTCGGCCTTGCAGAAGATCGAGCGTGTGGCCGAGGTCGTCCCCAACGAAGAGGCGCAGGCGCACCCCGCGACGGCGCACATGTTCATCATCAACCCGCTGCATGGCGGCGGGTTGAGCGGACTGTTTTCGAGTCACCCTTCGACCGAAGAGCGCATCGCGCGGCTGCGCGCCATGGCGGGCCAACCGGCGGCGCAATCTGGTCCCTGGGCGTGAGCGAAGGCCTTCCTGCCCGCGCCGCGGCGCAAGCCGTTCTCTCGGAGGTTCTGCGGAGGCGGCGGCCACTCGATGCTGCTCTCGAGTCGCTGCCACTGTTGCCGCCGCGCGATGCCGGTTTTGCCCGAGTCATCGCCGGCGAGACGCTGAGACGCCTTGGCCAGATCGAAGCGGTCATTCGTCACTTCGTTCCGAAATCGCCGCCGCCGCACAAGGCCGGTCCGACGCTGGAGATTCTGTTCGCGGGGGCGTGCGAGCTTCTGTTTCTCGATGTGCCGGCACATGCCGCAGTCGATGCTGCGAACCGGCTCGCGCAGGCCGACGCCAAGGCGGTGCACTTCAAGTCGCTGATCAACGCCGTGCTTCGACGCTTGTCGCGCGAAGGTAAAGCAATCGTCGAACGCCAAGACGCAGCGAAACTGAACACGCCCGACTGGCTATGGCAGCGCTGGTACGAAACCTATGGCGAGGAAACAACGCGCGCCATCGCCGATGCCCATCTGCATCAGGCGCAACTGGACATCGTGTTGAAACATAGCGGCCTTGTGGCGCCGGCGGGCGAGACGCTGTTCGGCAATATCGTGCGACTTGCGGAACCCGGCCGCATCGACGAGATGCCCGGATTCGCCGATGGCAATTGGTGGGTGCAGGATGCTGCAGCGACGTTGCCGGTGCGGTTGCTCGGCGATGTGCGCGGTAAGACCGTGATCGATCTTTGCGCTGCACCTGGCGGCAAGACGATGCAACTCGCGGCCGCAGGCGCGCATGTCATCGCGGTCGAGCGCGAAACGGCGCGGCTAACACGCGTGCGGGATAATCTGGCGCGCACAAGGCTTGAAGCGACACTGGTTGAAGCGGATGTCCGCGATTTTCGTCCCGCTTCACTGGCCGACTTTGTGCTGCTGGATGCGCCCTGCACTGCGACGGGCACGATCCGCCGTCATCCCGAACTGCCTTGGATCAAGAGTGCGTCCGACGTCACGTTGTGCGCGCAGGGCGCAGCCGAATTGCTCGACGCCGCGGCCGAGATGGTGGCGCCGAATGGTCTGCTCGTCTTCGCGGTGTGTTCGCTGGAACCGGAGGAAGGGTCTGAGCAGATCGAGCGATTCCTTGCACGCGACGATCGGTTCGCACGCGTGCCGTCGGAAACGTCCGATATTTTCGGCTTGAACGAACTGATCGGCGCGGAAGGCGATCTGCGGACTCTGCCTTGTCACCTTGGCGAGCGGGGCGGCATGGACGGCTTCTATGCGGCGAGGCTCAGGCGCCGCTCATAGCCGTCCGAGCGCATAGGCGACCGCAAGATAGATCTTGCCGGTGTCGGCGCTGAGCATGGTCGAGGTCAGCAGACCGCCGCCATCGCCTTCCTTGGCGCGCGCCAGGAGTGCCTCGAACTCGGTGAGGTAGGCGTTGGCCGCGTCGCGAAAGCGCGGCTCCTCACGATAGAGTGTCGCAATGCGATTGACTGTGTCGTCGTCGATCGCGCCGGCGAGGCGCCGTGCGAACACCGAGCGGTCGCCGGCGAGATAACGGCGCCACTCCTCTTCGCCCGGCACCGCTTCCGCCGTGATCCCGTCGAGGTCGACCGCCATGTCTGCAAGTGCGGCTTCGAGCGCGCCGAGGGCCGCAGCGCCGGTCGGCTTCAGACCCTTTTGCTCACCGGTTTCGACGGCTGCGAGCAGGGTGCGCATCTCCCAGCCCTTGCCCGGATCATGTGGCGCGGATGCCGATTCCGATTTGGGCTTTCGCGGACGCTGGGTCAGACGTTTGGCGATGCCAAGCAGCCCTTCGCTTTCCGGCTGCTCCGGGGGCAGCGATTCGGCGGGCTTGCGCAGGCTGCGCGGCACGGAGCGGGCATGGATGGTGGACAAGGTACGGGCCGAAAGATCGAGGATCTCCTCGGTCTCGCTACGCACCATGTCACGGACACGGCGGGCTTCCTGCTGCGCGATCCCGGGCAGCGTCAGGAGGTGATGCTGCACATCCTCGACGGTCTTGGCGAGTGTCGCGCGGATCTCTGCTGCCTCGGCAGACAACTCGCCGGACGTCCGCAACAGTCTTTCGCATTCGGCCATCGCTTCGCCGACGAGGGAGCGGGCATTGGTCTTCGCCTCGTTCGCGGTCTCGCCGATCAGCGTCTGCGCGCCGGCATTGGCCTGCTGCAGGGCATTGATCATGTTGTGCAGCGTGGTGTTGGCGGAGTCGCTCGCCTCCTTGAGCTTCTCGGCTTCGCGCATGAAGTTGGAGGTGAGCTGCGAGGCGCGTGCCGAGGCGTTCGCCATGATGATTTCGAGGTGGCGTTCGGCATCGCCGGTAACGGTTTCGAATTTCTGCGCCTCGCCGCCCAATGCCTGGATCGCGTGCTCCATCGAAGCGCGTTCCTTGGAGAGTGCCAGCTCGAACCCTGCGCTCTCTTCTTTCAGGCGCTGCATGAGGTCGTTCATGCCCGTGCGGTGGCGTTCTTGTCGGCCGAGCACGAATTCGGCGCGCGCCATCGCGGCGTCGGCGACCGACTCGATCCGCTTCGCCTGGCGGTCGAGCTCAACCGCTGCGGCATGCGGCGCATCGGCCGCCGCAGCGGCCGCAGCGCGGAAGCTCGCCGCCTGCGAGTCGAGCGTCGTGCCGGCGGTCTTCAGCGTGCCCTCGGCGGATTCGATTGTCGCCCTGAGCTGCGCGCTTCGGCCGGCGACGGTTTCAGCGGCACGAGAGGCAGCTTCGCTGAGTGACCCCGCGACAGCCTCGATGCGCTCGCGTTCCGCCGTGAGGCGCGAAGCCACCGCCTCACCGCGCACATCGGCGCGGGCGCCGGCTTCGTCGAGTGCAGCGATCTGATTTTCGAGCACGGTTTCGAGCGCCCTCAACCGTGAGAAGGCCCCGTCGAGGCCAGCATTAAGTGCGTCGAGCTCGCGGCGCACGGCACGACCGAGCCGCGCCGCTGTGCGCGACGCGGTCTCGTCGGCGGCGAACAACCGGTCGGTCGCCTCTGCCAAGGTTTGAGAGGCAATCGCCATCTGCTGGGCACGCGCCATGGCCCAGGCGGCAGCGATGAACAGGAGCGGTGGGATGAACGTGGCCGCAACGAACAGGGCCAATTCCTGGATATCGAGACCGGCCAGGCCCCGCGGACCGAAATAACCCCACAGATAGGCCGCGGCTGCGCCGGCCCAGAAGGCCGACAGAACCAGGGCAAAGGTGACCGCGGCGACGCCGAATTTCGGCTCGGGTCGATGGGCGGCTCGTGCCTCTGGCTCGCTGAACGGCTCGGCGGTCTGGAGCATCACGGGTTGGCCGCTGCGCTCCGATCCGATATTGGCCATCACGTTCCCTCGGAAATTCCACAAATGCGAGCGCACTTTAACCATCGCAGGAGCGATTGCACGCGTGTCGCAGCCAAATTCTTCGGCCTCGGACCGGACGTCGTTGTAATATTATTACTTAGGCGCGAGTCCGGTTCGGATCGGCGCGAAGTAGTGCAGATAGCGATAGCCGACGCGAAATCCGGCGCGCGCGTATAGGGCCACGGCGCCCATATTTGATTCATCGACCTGCAGGTAAAGCCGAGACGCACCATGTGAGAGCGCCCATTGCGCGATGCCGCGGAGCACGCGCTGACCATGACCTCGGCGGCGAGCCGACGGTGTCGTGCGCATGACGTAGACGCTGGCCCAGTCGCCGATCGCAACCGATGCGCCGCAGGCAACCGCGTTTCCCGATTCTTCCGCCGTGACGAGGGCCTTCGGATGGCCGATGCGCGCCAGAATCGAAAGGCGCTCGTCGCCATCGGCAGGAGAATGCGAGCCTTCGCGCGTGAGCGCTGCGAAGGTCTCGTCCACAGAAGACGACATGCGCACGTCGGTCTGTTCTTCAATTCCAGCAGCATCGGCGACCATCAACAGAGTCGGCGTACGGTGCGTGTAACCGCGGCGTACCAACACTGCCTCCAGCTCGGTCGGTTGCGTGGCCGGCGTGATCTGAAATTGGGGCACAAGGTCGCGCGCCCGATAAGCGCTCTCGGCCGCCGCAATGCTGCGTTCCAGCGAAACACCGTGAAAGTTCAGCGCCGACACAGAATTGGCGCGTGATGAATAACCATCGGTAAATCGCAGCAGCCAGCCATCGAGATTTTCGGTCTCGCGGCCGGGCCATGATTCGACGGCGATGGGGTCCAGTTCCCGCGCCAACCCGTTAACGGCATGTTGATCGATTGCTGTCATGGTCGTCAGTCGATCCCATCGGGAGAGTCGGGCGCATGACCGAACCCGTCAACCAGGTCGTCGATCTTGAGCATCTCGCGCGCTACACCGGCGGCGACCGCGCCATCAATGCCGAAGTGATGCGGCTGTTCGACATGCAGGCGACCGAACTGGTCGCCCGGCTGCACGCCATTCTCGACGCGCGCGACGCCAAGTCGTGGAAGGAAGTCACGCACACGCTCAAGGGCGCGGCGCGGGGCATCGGAGCCTTCGCCATGGGGGACGCCGCAGCCCGCTGCGAACCGCTCGACCTGGACGACCGAACAGGCGCCAGCGCGGCCATAGCCACGCTCGAGGGACGCGCCGATGCGGTGCAGGCCTTCATCCGGACCTATCTGGCGAGCTAAGGCAGCCAGAGCTGAGATTTTCCCCATTTTGCCTGAGATTCGGGCGCGACAATGCCACCCCCTTGGCGGCGATTGTGCGCTGCGGCACATTCACGGCCCTTCTTGAAAGGGTTGTCGGCGGCGCCATTTTTACATAATACGGCCGCCAGTTTTCTGGCTCATACAGAGAAAGACTGTGAAATAGACATGAGTGCGCCTGTCGAGACCGATGTCGCCATTGTGGGAGCCGGCCCCATCGGCCTGTTCGCGGTGTTCGAACTGGGCCTGCTCGACCTCAAGGCGCATCTGGTCGACATCCTCGACCGTCCGGGCGGGCAGTGCACCGAACTCTACCCCGAGAAGCCGATCTACGACATTCCGGGCCTTCCCATCGTGACCGGCCAGGAGTTGACCAACCGGTTGCTCGACCAGGTCAAGCCGTTTCATCCCAGCTTCCATTTCGGCGAGATGGTCGCTGGGCTTGAAAAACTGCCCGACGGCAAGTGGAAGCTGAAGACCGATGCCGGCACGGAGATCATCGCGCCGGTCGTCGTGATCGCGGCCGGCGGCGGCAGCTTCGTGCCGAAGCGTCCGCCGGTGCCGGGCATCGAGTCGTTCGAGAACAAGGGCCACGGCGTCGGCGTGCACTATGCGGTCCGCAAGATGGACACGTTCCGCGGCAAGAACATCCTGATCGCCGGCGGCGGCGACAGCGCGCTGGACTGGGCAATCAATCTCGCGCCCATCGCCAAGAGTCTGACGCTGGTGCATCACCGCGACGGCTTCCGTGCCGCACAGCACAGCGTCAATCAAATGCGCGAGCTGGAAAAAAGCGGCAAGGTCAAATTCCACGTCGCCAGCGTGAAGGCGCTGCATGGCAAGGACGACGGCCACCTGTCGGGCGTGACGCTGGCCGGCGCCGACAAGAGCGAATGGCATCACGAGACCGATGCGTTCCTGCCGTTCTTCGGGCTGACCATCAAGCTCGGCCCCATCGCCGAATTCGGCCTCAACCTCAATGAGAACCTCATTCCGGTCGACACGGCGAAGTTCGAGAGTTCGACGCCTGGCATCTTCGCCATCGGCGACATCAATTCGTATCCGGGCAAGCTCAAGCTGATCCTGTCGGGCTTCCACGAGGCGGCCCTGATGGCGCAAGCCGCGTTCCACATCTGCAAGCCGAACGAGAAGCTGCGCTTCCAGTACACGACGTCTTCGTCCAATCTTCAGAAGAAGCTTGGTGTAACCGCATGAAGATCGTCGCCACCGACCGCAACGGCAAGGAACATAGCGTCGAAGGCCGCGACGGCTGGACCGTGATGGAGATCTTGCGCGACGCGGGTCTGCCCATCGCAGCGGAATGCGGGGGCGCCTGCGCCTGCGCGACGTGCCATGTCTATGTGACCGATGGCTGGTACGAGAAACTCACGCCGCCATCCGACGCGGAAATCGACATGCTGGACATGGCATTGGCGGTCGAGCCAACGTCGCGGCTCTCCTGCCAGCTCGTCTGCGCCGACGGGTTGGACGGCATCAAGGTGACGGTCGCGCCCGAGTGAGGTTGTTGCTACGCTCTCTCCAAAGGGAGCGTTCGATGGGTTTCTACGATCGCCATATTCTTCCCCGCCTTCTCGACGCGGCTATGTCGGCCAAGCCGATCACCTATCAGCGGCGCAAGGTCGTGCCGCGCGCGGAAGGCCGCGTGCTCGAGATCGGCTTCGGCGCCGGACATAACCTGCCCTACTACGACGCGGCCAAGGTCGAACGCATCTGGGCGCTGGAGCCGTCGGCGGAGATGCGCGCCCGCGCCGCGAACCGCGTCGCAAGCACATCCATCCCGCTCGAGTTCCTCGATCTGCCTGGCGAGCAGATCCCGCTCGATTCGGAATCCGCCGACACCATCCTCATCACCTATACGATGTGCACCATCCCCGACGTCATGACGGCGCTTGGCGAAATGCGCCGTGTGATGAAGCCAACCGGCCGTATGATTTTTTGCGAGCATGGCGAGGCGCCGGACGCCGGCGTCCAACGCTGGCAGCGCCGCATCACACCGGTATGGAAGACGATCGGCGGCGGCTGTCATGTCGGCCGACCCATTCCCAGGCTGATCCGCGACGCCGGCTTCGTCGTGGGCGACATGGAGACCATGTACCTGCCTGGCACGCCGCGCTTCGCAGGATTCAACTACTGGGGCAGCGCAACAAGAGCTTAGCCTTCGCTCACGCCTGCTAGTTTCCAGACATGCTCTTGGCGCGCACGCGAACGTGAAGGCGCGCGTGCCACGATCCCTTGTCGGGGCCGAGGATGGCACCTAGCTTTCCGGTCGAAGTCGGAGGGATTTCTCATGCTCGATCGCCGTTCGCTGTTGAAGTCTGGTGCGGCCAGCGCCGCGTTGCTCGCCGTGGCACGGCCCAGTCTGGCGGCGGACGCGCCGGTCACGACACCGAGCGCGCAGCTGAATGCGCTGTTCGACACCTTCGTCAACGAGAACCTCGATCTGTCACCAACCTTTGCGACGTCGCTCGGCTTCGACACGGGACCACGCGCGCATGAGAAGAGCGAGCTGGACGAAGCCTCGCTGGCAGCCGTCGCCAGGGACCAGGCGCTGAACGCGAGCCAACTGGCGCGGCTTTCCGCCTTCGACCGTGGCTCGGTCAGCGGCGACGACCAGATCAGCTACGACGTCGTGATGTTCGGCCTGAAAGATACGGATAAAGACAACAAGCGCTATCCCTATGCCGGCGGCAATGCGGGCGCGCCTTATGTCCTGTGCCAGCTCAACGGACTCTATTCCGGCATCCCTTCCTTCCTCGACAACCAGCACACGATCGAGACCAAGGAGGATGCGGACGCCTATCTCGCGCGGCTCGAGCAGTTCGCGGTTCGCATGGACGAAGAGCGCGAAGTCGTGCGCCACGACGTGGCGCTCGGCGTCGTGCCGCCGGATTTCGCGCTCGTCAAGACGATCTCGCAGATGAACGAGCTGCGGAACCAGCCGGCGGACAGCGCGTCGATGACGATGTCGCTGGTGCGGCGCACGAAGGAAAAGAATATCGCCGGCGACTGGGGCACGCCCGCCGCCAAGATCCTGTCGGACAAGGTCTATCCGGCATTGGAGCGGCAGATCGCGCTTGTTTCCGACATGCAGAAGACGGCAACGCATGACGCGGGCGTGTGGAAACTGCCCGACGGCGAGGCCTATTACCGCGATAGCGTCCTGACCTGGACCACGTCGAACATGAGCCCGGAGGAAATTCACAAGACCGGACTCGAGATCATCAAGGATCACACCGCGAAGATCGACGCGATCATGAAGAAGCACGGCATGACGAAGGGCACGGTGGGCCAGCGCCTGCGCGGCATGTATGACGATCCGAAGATGATCTATCCCAACACCGACGCCGGCAAGGCGCAGCTGATCGCCGATCTGAACGTCAAGGTCGCGGCGGTGCGCGCCAAGCTTCCCGCCTATTTCGGCGCGCTGCCCAAGGCGGATGTGGTGATCAAGCGGGTGCCGAAGGAGATCGAGGTGTCGCAGGCCGGCGGCTATTACAACGCCCCTTCGCTCGACGGCAAAGTACCGGGCATCTACTGGATCAATCTGCGCGACACCAAGGAACAGCCGCGCTGGCTGCTTCCGACGCTCAGCTATCACGAAGCGATTCCCGGCCATCACCTGCAGCTGTCGATCCAGCGCGAGGCCAAGATGCCGCTGATCCGCAAGCTGACCTTCTTCTCGGGCTATATCGAGGGCTGGGCGCTTTACGCAGAGCAGCTCGCGGTCGAGATGGGCATGTATGACGGCGACGACTACGGCCATATCGGGCAATTGCACGACTCGATGTTCCGCGCGGTGCGGCTCGTCGTCGACAGCGGCATCCATGCGATGAAATGGAGCCGCGAGAAATCCATCAAGTTCATGGTCGACACGCTGGGCGACCAGGAGGCATCCGCGACGTCGGAGACCGAACGCTATTGCGTGACGCCCGGCCAGGCCTGCGGCTATATGCTGGGCAAGCTCACCTTCCTGGCGGCACGCAAGAAGGCGCGTGACGCGCTGGGCGCCAAGTTCGACATCCGCAGTTTCCACGACGCGATGCTGATCGGCGGCGCGGTGCCGCTCGCCATGATCGACCCGATGGCGGACCGTTATAT
>DATEZM010000425.1:0-2489 GCA_035255625.1 Rhizomicrobium sp.
CGCCGCCTCTTGTGGCTGCAAACTACCGTGCGCCAGCAGCGGTGCTGCGCCGAACCAGCCCAACACCGCGAACACGACAGCGATTCCGGTCACGCTCATCGCCCAGCGCGGCTCGATGACCGCGGTCGTCACGGCCAACAACTGCTCGCGGCGCTCGCGCGCACGGTTCGCGGCGGTGACGAAGGCCTCGCCGAACGGGAGGAGCAGGGCGCCAAAAACAGGTAGAAGAATAGCCATGGCAACAACCGCGGCGGCGGCGGCTGACGGGTCGAGGCTGCCGTATATCCACGTAGCGAGCAGGACAGCGCCAGCAAGCATGACCAGCAGAGTTGGGAGAACCAGCTGCATAAGCGTCTGGCGCGCCACCTCAACGGGATCGGCCGCGTCGAGCACGTAGCGGACGACCGCGCCGCTGGCCAGCGCCGAGACGACATAGCCGAACCCGACAACGGAAAGCAGGCCATTGGCCGTCAGTTCGCTACCGAGCGCACCGGCGGCCATCAGTCCGGCCAACGGCGCAAGCACCGTCAGGATTGCCAGCCACACATGCCTCAGATGGACAAACCCCACTCCGGTCGCCAGCACCACCGAGGCCGCGCCCAGCAGCATTACGTTCCACGGCAGCGGACGAAAGCTGAAAGCGCCGCCGGCTGCGACGAGCAGAACAAGCAGAATCACAATCATGATGCGCAGGCGAAACAACAGGTTCAGGACAATGCTCCCGCGATCCCGTCATGTTCGCATCCGCGCACAGCGCGCTCAAGCGGCGCGATTGCGCTGCTCCACCCTCTCGGGCAGGTTCGCTGCATGAACTTCCATCCCATCGACGCAAAGCACGGCGTGCTGAAAGAGGTCTTCGGCTACGAAACCTTCCGTCCCGGCCAGGAAGCGGCGATGGACGCGCTGCTCGCCGGCCGCAATGTGCTGACCGTCATGCCGACCGGTTCGGGCAAGTCGCTCTGTTTTCAGGTTCCGGCACTGGTCAAGAGTGGGCTCACTCTCGTCGTGTCGCCGTTGGTTGCGCTGATGCAGGATCAGGTCGCCGCTCTGCGCCTCGCCGGCGTCGCGGCCGACACCATCAATTCCGCGCAGACGCGCGAGGCCAACGTCGCTGCCTGGCGCCGTGCCGTGGCCGGCGAGACCCGCCTGCTCTACCTTGCTCCCGAAAGGCTGATGACAGAGCGCATGCTCGCGGCCTTGACCAGGCTCGACGTCCGCCTGATCGCCATCGACGAAGCGCATTGCATCTCGCAGTGGGGGCCGTCCTTCCGCCCCGAATACGAGTCTCTTGCGCGGCTCCGGCACGATTTCCCGGGCGTGCCCATTGCCGCACTGACCGCGACCGCGGACGCGGCGACGCGCGCCGATGTCTGCGCCAAGCTGTTCGGCGGCGATGCGATCGAGATCGTGCTGGGCTTCGACCGGCCCAATATCCGCCTCGCCGTCGAGCCCAAACGCGACGGCAAGGTGCAACTCCTGCGTTTCCTGGAGCGCCATCGGGGCTTAAGCGGCATTGTCTATTGCCTGTCGCGCAAAAAGACCGAAACAACCGCCGAGATGCTGGTCGCGCACGGCATCCGCGCCCTTCCCTATCACGCCGGCATGGACAAGGAGGCCCGCGAGGCCAACCAGAACCGCTTCATGACCGAGCCGGCGGTCGTGATGGTCGCCACCATCGCCTTCGGGATGGGCATCGACAAATCGGACGTGCGCTTCGTCTTCCATGCCGATCTGCCCGGCAGCATGGAAGCCTATTATCAGGAGATCGGCCGCGCCGGCCGCGACGGCGAACCGGCCGAAGCCCATATGCTGTTCGGCCTTGGCGACATCCGCATGCGGCGCATGTTCATCGACCAGGAGGAGGCCGGCGAAGACCGGCGGCGCCGCGAGCATCAGCGCCTGAACACCCTGATCGGCTTTTGTGAAGCCGCATCCTGCCGCCGGCAGGTCCTGCTTGGCTATTTCGGCGAAACGGCGGAGCCATGCGGCAATTGCGATCTTTGCAATGAGCCTGGCGCATTGGTTGACGCGACGCCGCTAGCGCGCCTTGCGCTCGAAGCGGTGCGCCAGACCGGCGAGCGCTATGGCGCGGTACATATCGCGAATGTGCTGCGCGGCGTATCCGGCGAGAAAATCGCAAGCACCGGCCACGACCGGCTCTCGGCATTCGGCAGCGGCGCGGCTCTCAAGACGGCACAATGGCAGGCGATCCTGCGCCAGCTCGTCGGCGGCGGTTTTCTGGCGCTCGACGTCGCCGGCTATGGCGGCCTGACGATATCGGCGAAAGGCCATGCACTCCTCGCGGGTACCGAGACCTTCCGCCATCGTGCCGAGGCGCCGGCTGCAAAGACGCGCAAACAGGCCCGGCAGGACGTCATGGCCGCGTCGACCGCCAATGCCGACCTGCTGGCCGCACTCAAGGAGCTGCGTCTGCGCCTCGCCAAACAGCGCCGCGTGCCTGCCTATGCGATCTTCCCCGACCGCACGCT
>DATEZM010000426.1:0-6822 GCA_035255625.1 Rhizomicrobium sp.
GCCGGTCTTGGCGAAGCCGACCCAGCAGGAATGGACGAGATGCTCCATCGCGAGATCGGCGGGCGCCAGCGTTATCCCGAAGCTTGCTGCGAGCGCGGTTCCGGTGCCGAAGACGTAGGGAATCTCGGTGCCATGTCCGGCGCCGGGCGAGTTCGCACGCCGCCGCTCGGGCACATAGCTAAAATGATAGAGGAAGGATGGCGCACCTGATGCCGCCCTACCCGCGACCCAGTGCGCGGGGCCGCCCATGACGGAATCGGTGAACACGGCCTGCGCCACGCCCTCGTCCGTTGTCGCCTCCTTGCCATAAAGCGCGCGCGCCTGCGGCGTCAGACGCGACAGGATGCGCTCGGGCGGTATCGAGAAGGATCGCATCAGCGAGGCCTCGAAGCTGTTGGAGCCGATGATCAGCGGCACGTCGGTCGCATCGCCCGTCGCGAACGCGTGCTGCGGCGATTCCTTGACCAGCCGGCCGTCGACAAACGGGCCGAAGCCGAGCGTAGCAGGCATGTCCAACGTCTTCTCGACCGGAATGCTCCGGAGCTGGTCGGGTGTCGCGTTGGCACCGGACAGTCCTGCTTTGGTCGCGAAAGCGACGCCCTCGGCCTCCTTGGTGGTGAGCGTGGCTTCAGCGCCCCAGCCACCGCCCGATTCGACGATTGCCTTGGCAAACAGACCCTTCGCCGACGGTGTCGCGAGGAGATAGAGGATGCTCGAACCGCCGGCTGACTCGCCGAACACGGTGACGTTGTCCGGATCGCCGCCGAAGGCCGCAATGTTGCGCTTTACCCAGGCGAGCGCCGCGATCTGGTCCATCTGTCCATAATTGCCGGGCGGTGCGCCCGGCGCGGCCGCTTTGGTCAGCGCGGGATGGGCGAAATAGCCGAGCAGGCCGAGGCGGTAGTTGATCGAGACCAGCACGACGCCGTCGCGGGAAAATTCCGTTCCGTCATAGAGCTGCGATGCGCTCGAACCGAAGCGATGCGCGCCACCATGAATCCATACCATCACAGGCGCATGTTTCGCGTCGTGCGGTGCCCAGACATTGAGCGTAAGGCAGTCCTCGCTTTGCGGCAGGCCGGCGCCGGCTGCCAGCACGGCGTCGGGACGCTTTGGCTGCGGACAGACCGCACCGAAAGCGGTCGCGTTTCGTGTGTCGCCCCATGCGACGGGCGGCGCAGGTGGCATCCACCGCATCGCACCGACCGGTGGAGACGCGTAGGGGACGCCCTTGTAGACATCGATTCCATTTTCGCTCGTGCCGGCGAGCGTTCCGCTGTCGACGGTGACGGAATCCGCGGCGAAACCGGGCAGTGCGGACAAAAGAACAAGCACGATGGCGGCAACAAGGGAGCGATACATGCGGATCTCCTGCGAGCCCGGATTCAACGCGGACGCCGGCCAAATCCAGCGCTAACTCAAATGCTGCCGGAAGAATGTCGAGGTACGGCCATTGGCCAGATCGGCGCAGGCCTTGTCATAATGCGCACCGCCCGGGCGGGCGAAGGCGTGGTTCATCTCGGCATAGGTGTGGATGGTGACGAGACTGTTGCCCTTCAGGCCTTCGATGATCTTCTTCTGCGCTTCTGGCGGGACGTATTCGTCCTTGGCTGCGACGTGCAGCATCAGCGGCTTTCTGATCTTGGCCGCTTCGCCGAGCTTGTCCTGGATGTTCACGCCGTAATACCCGACGGACGCGTCCGCATCGGTGCGGGCTGCAGTCAGGTAGGCGAGCAGCCCGCCCAGGCAATAGCCGACCGCGCCGACTTTGCCGGTGCAACCCGTCACGGAGTGACGCAGAT
This sequence comes from Rhizomicrobium sp., assembly GCA_035255625.1. Lineage (GTDB taxonomy): Bacteria > Pseudomonadota > Alphaproteobacteria > Micropepsales > Micropepsaceae > Rhizomicrobium. Next base: position 1,803 of record DATEZM010000426.1, read on the forward strand.
GGCCGATCGTATTCTGAATGTCCTTGACGCCGTCATCCTGGTCGAAGTGGCCCATCAGATCGAAGGCGCGCTTCCATTCCGTATCGGTGCGATCGGTGAGTTGCACGCCGGGTTCGAGCCGCCAGAACAGATCCGGGCAGAGCGCGAAATAACCGCGCGCCGCGAATTCGTCGGCGATCGTGCGCATCACCCGGTTGACGCCGAAGATCTCCTGGATGACGACGATGCCCGGTCCGCGGCCGGACGCCGGTGCAGCGAGGTAGGCGCCGAACTCGCCTTGCGGACTGCTCTTGATCCTGACGTCCTGGCCGGCCACGAGCGCCTCCCCGGTATTTTCTCCGAGGTTAACGGGTTCGCGGGCGCAAGGACAATCTATTGCGTCCTGGCGTTCCCGCGCTGCACCGGTTGCTGCAGCATCTGGGTCAGCGTCACCGCATTGGTGATGGGCGACGAGACCTGGCCGCGTTGGCAGACATAGGCGGTTGGCTGGCCGTTCTGCATCTGCTTGCCGAACAGCGGATGGTTCTGGGGAAAGGATTCGCCCGGAGCCACGACCGTGAGGAAGCGGTTCGGCAGGCACATGCCCAGGATCGCGTTGGTCAGTTCATGGGTCTTGGCGCTGTTGGGTGGCCCGATGACCGCGAGCTGCATCGATGCGATGGCGAATTCGAGCCCGGAAAAATAGGACGGCATCGAGATGAAGACACGCTGGGCTTCGCCGGCGAAGGCGCCGATCAAACCGTTGATGCGGTCCGAATAGCCGGTATCGCCCGTTGCCATCATCAGGCAGGCGAGGACCTTGATCATGGTGGCATTGGCGGACGGCGCCGGTTGGTCGAATGTCATCCGTGCACGGACGATCATGGTTTCCGAATCGTCGGCGGTATAGCAATAGCCGGCGCGGTCGGCATCCCAGAAATGCTCGTTGAGGATGCGCGTCCAGCGCTTTGCGAAGTCGAGGTAGCGCTTGTCGCCCGCGACCTCGTAGAGCGCGAGCGCGGCACGCGCCATCTGCGCGTAGTCGTCGACGAAGCCGGGAGCGCCGCGCTTGCCGTCGATCCAACTGTGATAGAGGCGGTCGCCTTCGCCGAGCACCTTAACGATGAATTCGAAGGCCTCGATCGCTGCCTGCACCCATTGGGTATTCTGGAAAGCGCCGCCGGCATAGGCGAGCGACGCGATGGTAAGGCCGTTCAGGTCGGCCAGAATCTTTTCGTCGCGCTTGGGTGCTTTGCGCTGGCGGCGCGCCGCCAGCAGGAGGTCGCATTGCTTGGCGAGCAGCGCCTCGTCGGCGTCGGACTGCGGAAAGGGTGCGGCGGTGTAGAGGCGCTGAACGACAGTCTTGCCGTTGAAATTGCCGTCGCGCGACACGCCGTAAGCCGATTTGAACTTGGCGACGAAGGTGCCCATCAGCGCCGCATCGATCTCCGCTTCGCTCCACTGATAATAGGCGCCCTGGTCGAGGCCTTCGGTGTCGGCGTCGATGGCGCTCGCGAAGCCCGCGCCACTGCGCATCTGACGCAGCAGGAAATCGACGGTCTGCGGCACGCGCTCGGCGCAAAGCCTGTTGCGGTTGAGTTTCCAGAATTCCGTCATCATGCCGAGGATCAGGGCGTTGTCGACCAGCGTCTTTTCGAATTGCGGAATGACCCAGCGCTCGTCCTGCGCATAGCGGAAGAAACCGCCGCCGACATGGTCCCACATGCCGCCGAGCAGGATGTTGTCGAGGGTCTGGCCGCTGAGCTGGATGAACTGGCTCATGCCGCTGCGCAGGAAGCCGCGCAGCAGAACGTCGATGTGCGTGACGGAGGGGAATTTCGGCTGTTGCGCGGTCAGCCCGCCAAAGAAGATGTCGAAGCGCTGTCCGGTGCGCACTGCGGCGCTGTCGAGCATATCGGGACCGATCGGCCCGCGCAGATCGCGCTGCCAGAGATTGGCGAGCTGCACCAACACATTCTCGCTCACCGCATTGACCTGGTCCTGCTCGTCGCGGACGGTGCGCAGGATGTTGTCGAGGATGGTGCGGAACGGTGGCGCCTGTCCGGTACGCTCCACGTTCGGAAAATATGTGCCGGTGAGAAACGGAATCTTCCTTGATGTCAGGAAGGCGCTGAGCGGCCAGCCGCCCGCATGGCCCATGACGTTGGCGGCCGCCTGGTAGCACTGGTCGACATCGGGACGCTCTTCGCGGTCGACGAGGATGTTGATGAAGTTGTCGTTCAGGATCTTTGCGATCTCCGGGTCGCTGAAGCTCTCGGCCGCCATCGCGTTGCACCAGTGGCAGGCGCTGTAACCGATGGAGAGGAAGATCGGCTTGTTCTGCGCTGCCGCGGCCGCCAGCGCTTCCGGCCCCCATGCATACCAGTCCACCGGATTGTCCTTGTGGGCGATAAGATAGGGGCTGGATTCGTGCGCGAGACGGTTCATGTGGTCGTTTCCGTGATGCGGCGGCGCCGCGGCGTTGCATTGGACGGCTGGATCGGGGGAAGCTTCTAACGGCGGCGGCGGCGGCTAACAAGCGTCCTGCAAATCGGGGTTAAGGCCGATGAAGATGAACATCGAGATCGACATGACGCCGGAAGAGGCGCGCAAATTCCTAGGGCTGCCCGACGTTTCCAAGGCCCAGGAGCGGATGATGGCGGAGGTCGAAAAGCGCATGAAGGCGGCGATCGACATCAACGATCCGGAGGCCATGATGCGGGCCTGGATGCCGCTCGGCGGACAGGGTTTCGAGCAATTCCAGCGTTTCCTGTTCGATAGCGCGCGGCGCGCCGCCGGCGGCCCGGCCGGCAAGGGCTCGGATAAAGCCAAGGGATGAGCGCGACGATCTATGCGCTGTCGTCGGCGCCGGGGCGCGCCGGCGTAGCGGTGGTGCGTGTTTCAGGGCCTGCATCGGCGGCTGTGCTACGCGACCTTTGCGGCGCTTTGCCCGAGCCGCGCGTGGCAACGCTGCGGTCATTGAGCGCCGCGGATGGCGCGATCATCGACCAGGCGCTGGTACTCTGGTTTCCCGGGCCGACGAGCTTCACGGGCGAAGATGTCGCGGAATTCCACGTCCATGGCGGGCGCGCCATCGTCGGTCGACTGCTGAAGGCAATCGGAGGCGTTGCGGATGCGCGTCCAGCGGAGCCTGGCGCGTTCACCCGCCGCGCCGTCGAGAACGGCAAGATGGACCTGCTGCAAGCCGAGGCGATTATCGATCTCGTCGATGCCGAAACCGAGGCGCAACGCCGGCAGGCCCTTGGACAATTCGGCGGAGCGCTCAGCGATTTGTACGAGGGCTGGCGCGAGCGGCTGCTCCGGGCGTTGGCTTGGGCGGAGGCCGAAATCGACTTCTCGGACGAGGAATTACCGGGAGGCTTGAGAGGGCGGATATCTTCGCAACTCACTGATATAATTATAGAAATTAGAAATCATCTGGGTGATGGGCACCGCGGCGAGCTCGTGCGCGACGGGATTTTCCTAACGGTGATCGGTCCACCGAACGCTGGAAAGAGTTCGCTCGTGAATGCACTTGCCAAGCGGGATGTCGCCATCGTGGCAGAGACGGCCGGTACCACGCGAGATGTGATTGAGGTTCGGCTCGACATCGGCGGCTATGAGGTCATCGTAGCCGATACGGCCGGCTTGCGCGAAGCTGCAGATGCCGTCGAGAGCGAGGGCGTTCGCCGCGCTCTGGCGCGCGCCGAGCAATCCGACCTGGTGCTCCTGCTGCTCGACGCAAGCTCCACGGATCCTTTGGCCGGTCTCCCGCCGCGGACGACAGAGCAGGCCGATTTGATTGTGTGGAACAAGATCGATCTGCCATCGCCTCAATCTCGAGACGGCGTGAAGCTGTCGCTTCGAACCGGCGAAGGGATCGATAAACTATTGGAGAAAATAGGAAAAATAGTTTCCACGCGGCTGGATTCAGCGCGCGACGTTCCGGTATTGACCCGGGCCCGCCATCGGTACGCGCTGGGCGAGGCGGCGGCGGCGCTACAGCGGTCGTTGGCAGCAAAGGAGGCCGAATTCTTCGCAGAAGAACTCCGTCTTGCTGTTCGCGCGATTGGCCGGATCACTGGCCGCGTCGATGTCGAGCGTCTGCTGGACGTTGTCTTTCGCGACTTCTGTATCGGCAAATGACCCGTTGTTTCACGTGAAACATTCGCCTGCTTGCCTGTGGTAACCCCCTCCCCTATTGAGCGCCGCATGGATCGGTTCGATGTCATTGTGATTGGCGGTGGCCACGCTGGCTGCGAGGCGGCGGCGGCATCCGCGCGGTTTGGTGCACGCACGCTGCTGCTGACGCACAAGCTCGAGACGATCGGCGAGATGTCGTGCAATCCCGCCATCGGCGGAGTCGGCAAAGGCCATCTGGTCCGTGAGATCGACGCGCTCGACGGGCTTATGGGCCGCGTCGCAGATGCGGCCGGAATCCAGTTTCGGCTGCTCAATCGGCGCAAGGGCCCGGCGGTTCGCGGACCGCGCGCCCAGGCCGATCGCAAGCTTTATCGCCAGGCGATGCAGCAGGCGCTCGCTGAAACGGCCAATCTTTCGATTCTGGCCGCGGCGGCCGAGGACCTTCTGATCGAGGGCGGCCGGGTCGCGGGCATTATCACCGCGACCTCAAAAACAATACGTTGTGGTGCGGTGGTGCTCACCACCGGCACCTTCCTGCGCGGCCTGATCCATATTGGCGAGACCAAAATCCCTGCCGGTCGCGTCGGGGATGCGCCGTCGGTTGGTTTGTCGAAGATGCTTGAATCGGCAGGTTTCGCGCTGGGCCGGCTGAAGACCGGCACCCCTCCCCGACTGGACGGAAAGACCATCGATTGGTCCCAGCTCGAGGTACAGCGCGGCGACGATCCGCCGACGCCATTCTCGTTCCTGACCAGCGCTATCACGACGCCGCAGACGGTCTGTCACATCACGCGGACCACGCCCGAGACGCACGCGATCATCTGCGCCAACCTGCATCGGGCGCCGATGTATTCGGGGCAGATCGAGTCGACCGGCCCGCGCTATTGCCCCTCGATCG
>DATEZM010000427.1:0-2011 GCA_035255625.1 Rhizomicrobium sp.
GCACATGCGCCGCTTTCAGGCGCTCGGGATCGTCCGTCCATTCTTTCGGCAGATAAAGCGCACGGTCAACAAAGGCATGGCCGTGATGCGACACGTAGCATTACAGTTGTTTTTTTAACTGACTTCTGAATCCATGGACCACCATGATTCGGGAGGTCATGGATGGTGGGAGCATCGGTTGAGACGACGCTTGAGCTTTGGGCGTCATCGTTGCGGGATGTGAAGGCGCGGATACGTCCGCTGTTTCGTCAGACGCGGGTAGCGGCGTCCGCGGGGCAGTTTCTGGACACACTTTTGGGCAACGAACCGCGCAAGACGGGTTGGATGCGCGCGGAAGCGGCCGGCGATCCCGGCCCGTGGCGTCAACAGGCGATCCTGGGCCGCGGCTGGTGGGAGGCGGATGCATTGCGCGATATCGTGCGCGATTACGCGTTGGAAACGCTTGCCGATGAGGGTGCGGTTCTTGTCATCGACGAGACCGGCTTTTTGAAGCAAGGCAAGGCGTCGTGCGGTGTTGCCCGTCAGTACACGGGCTCGGCGGGCAAGATCACCAATTGCCAGATCGGCGTGTTCGCCTCCTACGTGTCGCATCACGGCCATGCCTTTGTTGACCGTGCGCTTTATCTGCCGAAAGAATGGACGGACGATCCCGAGCGCCTGAAAGCGGCGCATGTGCCGGACGAAGTGGGTTTTGCAACGAAGCCCCAAATCGCGCGGGCGATGATCATGCGCGCAGTCGCCGCAAAGATACCATTCTCCTTCGTTGCAGCGGACAGCGTGTATGGCACGGGAGAGATCGAAACCGTGCTCCGCAAGGCCGGCAAAGGCTATGTTCTGGGCGTTGCCGCCAACCACGTGTTCAATTCCTGGGGCAAGAAGCCGTTTGTTCGCAGTAGCGCCGCGAAGATTGCGCAGGCTCTTCCCAAAAGCGCATGGCGGCGCTTGTCGGCGGGTGAAGGAACCAAAGGGCCGCGCCTGCACGACTGGGCCTATCTCGAACTAGCCGACCTCGATGCCGGCGAATACAACAGCGCCTTCACCGGAGAGTGGACGCGGGGTCTCTTGATCCGCCGCAACATTGCCGACGGCGATTTGGCCTTCTTCTCCACCTGGTGTCCCAAGGGCACGCCCATGAAAAAGCTGGTGTTGATCGAAGGTCATCGCTGGGCGATCGAAGACAGCTTCGAAGCCGCCAAGAACGAACTCGGCCTCGATCACAACGAAAGCCGTTCCTGGCATGGCTGGCACCGGCACGTCTCGTTGGTCATGCTCGCCTTCGCCATGATGGCCATCATCCGTCATCGGGCCAATGCCGAGCCGCTCAAAAAAACGCTGCCGCGTCTGCGGACGAAACATCACTCTTGATCCAATGGTCGATGCAGGAAATCCGGCGCATCGCCATGAAGCTCGCACAACGCCGTATCCAACCCGCGCATGTCATTGCGTGGTCACTCTGGCGACGCGCACACCAGGCTGAAGCACGACGTGCCCATCTCAAAAGAAAAAAGCAACTGTAATGCTAGATGCTTCGCGCGGGGAAGGAAAGGGAAGACTCGGACGCTTATTTTCCTCCACCGTGCGAAGCGCGGGGGAGGTGGATCGCGCGCGTCAGCGCGCGAGACGGAGGGGGCGCACTTCAGCGTCCGAAAATCATACCAGTCAGATGCGCCCGACGACGGCGGCGCGCAGATAAGCAAGCTGCTTCCGCCAGGCCGGGACTTCGATCAGGTCGCGCAGGGGGTCGAGATCTGGCTTGGCGAGCTTCTTCAGGTAGACCGGCACGAGTGCCGCGGGCAGCAGCGCAGGGAGTGCTTCCTTCGGAATGGAGCGCGCGCGGGCGGATGCGTGATGCAGGCGCGCCGCTTCCGCCACGCTCGCCATCGCCTCTCTCAAGCCCTGCCGATCCGCTTTTCCACTGAGAACGTCATCCGCAGAAATTCCCCGCTGCGCGAGGACGTCCGTCGGAAGGAACAGCTTGCGGCGCGCATTCTGGTGCGGAAGCGTCCGCAGG
>DATEZM010000428.1:0-4290 GCA_035255625.1 Rhizomicrobium sp.
CGAGTCTATGGCGTGTTCCTCGATGCCAAGGCGTTCGATGGCGTCGTCAAGATCGGCCATGCCTACAAGTCGGGGACGCTTCCGAATGTGCCGACAACAATCGGCGCCGAAGAAGGCAGCGCCTTCGCATTATTCGGGGGCTTCATCCGGGGACGCAATATCGAACTCGTACCCAGTACACGCATCGTGCAGGCCTGGCGCGAGGAGAGCTGGGGCAAGGGCGCGTACTCGCTGGCACGCTTCGCGTTCGAGGATCGCGGCGCGGGTTGCCGCATCGTCTTCGACCACACCGGCTTTCCCAAAGGCGCCGGCGGACATCTGTCGAGCGGCTGGTATGCGGACTATTGGGACCCGATGCGGGTGTTTCTGGCGGCGCCCCGCTAGCCGACGTCAGTTGAGCGGCATCGGTCCGAAGTATAAGAGGAGCCACGCCAACATCGCTACAATGCCGATCGTGTGCCACCAGGCAGCACGCACGAATATGAGCGACAGGCTGATGGCCGCCTCTATCGCGTTGCCGATGATGGGCAGGAAACTCTGAGACACGGCTCCGCTGTCGAATCCGGACTGGACAAGGCCGACCAGCCAACTCGTCAGGTTGAGCACATGCGTGCCGGTCGCGAGACCCCAGAAGCGGTGGCGATTGGCGAAGTAATACGCCCGCAGATCGAGACCGGACTCCGGAACATCGTCGGGCAGCGAAGCGGCGCAGGTCAGGAAGAGGATGCCGAGCGCGAGCGCTCTCGGCAGATACGACAGGAATATGTAATGCGCGTCATCACCGCGACGCACCCACAAGCTCCAGAACGCACCGAGCGTTATGGTCGCCGCGTAGAACGCGGTCGCCGGCGCCATCCAATGCCAGCGCACGCGCGCCGCCGCCTCCAGCAGTTTGTGGATGCTAAGAAGGATGTTCGAGAGCGAGAGGCCGACGAGAATGCCGACATAGATCGCCGAATACTCGAAATAGGTCATGGACGGCGGCCTCGTGTCAGATGATCGGCATTGGGCCGAAGAACAGCAGAAGCGACGCGAGACCGCTGATCAGTACGAAGGCGTGCCACCACGGCGCGCGAACGAATATCAGGGAAATACATTCCGCGGCGGCAAAAGCGTTGATGCCGAAATAGACGAGGTTGGCGTGCAGGAGCGTGCCGCTGTATCCGCCGGGTACGACGTTCATCATCACCTGGACTTGGTTGAACAGATAGAAGCCCGCCGAGAATCCCCAGATGCGGTAGCGGTTCGCGAAATAGTAGTCCCTGAGATCGATTCCCGTTTCGGGAACCTCGTCCGGCAGCGTCGCGGCGCAACTGAGATAGAGGAATGTCAGGCCCGTTAGCGGCAGCAGGAAGAACAGGAAGGTGGAGTGGCTCCTCATCTGATCGCGCGTGACCCACCACAGCCAAAAATTTATCGTGGTCAGGATGGCGTAATCGACGGCAGCCAACGGCGCCATCCAGTGCCAACGCACCCGGCGCCCCGCTTCGACGAGCTTATGAACGCTCGACATGATGTTGGTGAGTGCAAGCCCGACAACAATTCCATAAAAAATGGCGGCATATTCGAACGACGTCATGCGCTGACTTCCCCGCTCTCAATACGACTTCGGCAATCCCAGCACGTTCTCGCCAATGAACGAGAGTATGAGCTGCTCGCTCACCGGCGCGAGGCGCGGGATCATGCTTTCGCGGAGCAATCTTTCGATCTGATATTCCTTCGCATAGCCCATGCCGCCATGCGTCATCATCGCCTTGGTGCAGGTGTCGAAGGCGGCGCGGGCGCCGAGGAATTTCGCGGCATTGGCTTCGACACCGCAAGGCTGTTTCGCATCGTAGAGTGCGGCAGCGCGCAGGGTCAGCCACCAGGCGCTTTCCAGATAGGTCCAGCATTCGGCGAGCGGATGCTGGATGCCCTGGTTCTGGCCGATGGGGCGCCCGAACACCACGCGCTCTTTCGCATAGCGTGCGGCACGGTCGAGCGCGTCACGGCCAAGCCCTATCGCTTCCGCGGCAATGAGAATGCGTTCGGGATTGAGGCTGTCGAGCAGGTAGCGGAAGCCTTTGCCTTCCTCGCCGATGCGATCTTCCTCAGGCACGAACAGGTCGTCGATGAAGACGGTGTTCGAATCGACGCCGGCACGGCCCATCTTCGGGATGCGGCGGACTTCGACCTTGCTGCGGTCGAGCGCGGTGTAGAACAGGGTCATGCCGTCCGTCGGCTTCTTGCCGTCTTCCTTCTTCGCAGTGCGCGCGAGGATCAGGATCTTGTCGGCTTCCTGCGCCGTGGTCGTCCAGATCTTGCGGCCCCTCATTAGGTAGCCGTTGTTTGTGCGGCGCGCGAAGGTCTCGATGCTGGTGGTGTCGAGACCGGCATTCGGTTCGGTCACGGCGAAGCAGGCCTTCTCCTCGCCCTTGATCAGCGGCGGCAGGATTCGCCGCTTCTGTTCGTCCGAGCCGTGCACCACGATGGCGTGCGGCCCGAAGATGTTGAGATGGATCGCCGACGATGCGGCGTAACCGCCGCCGCCTCGCGCGACCGTGTGCATCATGATCGCGGCTTCGGTCACGCCGAGACCGGCGCCGCCGAATTCGACCGGCATGGCGATGCCGAGCCAGCCGGCCTCCGCCATCGCCTTGTGGAATTCGAACGGAAAGCGCGGCGTCTGGTCGATCTCGCTCCAATAGGCGTCGCCGAAGCGGGCGACGACTCTGCCGACATTTTCCTCGATGGCGCGATGATCGGCGGAGAGCGTGATATCCATGACCCCTATCCTGTCAGGGGAAAAGGCCGGCGCAAAACCGGCCAATTCGCAAATACAATCAATATGTTGGATCTGTTTACGCTGGTCGCGGATGCCGCCGCAAGGCGGTTGCGTGCGCTATCTCCCTGACTAAACTGAGAAAAGACGGGAAATACCGGACTGACGAGTCTATAAGTGCGCCGCCTTCGAAGGGGCACATGACACCGACGGCGGGCATGAGCACGGAGTTCGAAATCACAAGATGAGTGTCGAGGCCGAAGGGCGATCAGCGCCCGCGCCCGCGCGCCGCCCAGGGATGGCGCCGACGAATGTCACCGACCCCAACTACTTCCACAAGGTCGTGGACTGCCAATGGGCCTGCCCGGCGCATACGCCGGTGCCGGAATACATCCGGCTGATCGCAGAGGGGCGTTACTCCGACGCCTATATGATCAACTGGCACTCCAATGTGTTTCCGGGCGTGCTCGGGCGCACCTGCGACCGGCCCTGCGAGCCGGCCTGCCGCCGCGGCCGCGTCGAGGAAGATCCGGTCGCGATCTGCCGGCTGAAGCGCGTCGCCGCCGACAACAAGGACGACGTGAAGGGGCGCATGCCCCGGCCCGCCGCGTCGAAGAACGGCAAGCGCATCGCGTTGGTCGGCGCGGGGCCTGCGTCGCTGACGGTGGCACGCGATCTTTTGCCACTCGGCTATCACGTGACGATCTACGACGCCGACCCGTTCGCGGGTGGCATGATGCGCACGCAGATCCCGAAATTCCGCCTGCCGGAATCGGTGCTCGACGAGGAATGCAACTACATCCTCGCGCTCGAGCCCGAAACCAAATTCGGCCAGCGCATCGACAGCCTGAAGAAGCTGCTGTCGGAAAACTATGACGCGATCTTCGTCGGCTGCGGCGCGCCGCGTGGGCGCGATCTCGAAATTCCCGGTCGCACGGAAGCAGCCGCCAATATCCATATTGGTATCGACTGGTTGTCTTCCGTGTCGTTCGGCCACACGACCAAGATCGGCAAGCGCGTCATCGTTCTGGGCGGCGGCAATACGGCGATGGATTGCTGCCGCACCTCACGGCGGCTTGGCGGCGAGAAGGTCGACGTCGTCGTGCGTTCCGGCTTCGAGGAGATGAAGGCGTCTCCCTGGGAGAAGGAAGACGCCATGCACGAGGACATCCCGATCCACAATTTCATGGTGCCCAAGGAATTCAAGCACAATGCCGGCAAGCTGATCGGCGTGGTGTTCGAGAAGGTCAAGGCCGAGAAGGACGCCAAGGGCCGGCGCAATCTGGTGCCGACTGGCGAGCCGGACGTGCTCATGGAATGCGACGACGTTCTCGTCGCGGTCGGCCAGGAGAATGCGTTTCCCTGGATCGAGCGCGACATCGGAATTGCCTTCGACGACAAATGGGACATGCCCAAGGTCGACGAGATCACCTATCAGTCGACCAATCCGAAGGTATTCTTCGGCGGCGACGCGGCGTTTGGGCCCAAGAACATCATCTGGGCGGTGGCGCACGGCCATGAGGCGGCGG
>DATEZM010000429.1:0-4087 GCA_035255625.1 Rhizomicrobium sp.
ACCGGTTTCGCGGCCGGCGTGCTCAAGCGCGGCATCGCCTTCGCGCAGATCCCGACGACGCTTCTGGCGCAGGTCGATTCCTCCGTGGGCGGGAAGACCGCGATCAACACTCCAGCCGGCAAGAACCTTGTCGGCCTGTTCCATCAGCCCCGGATCGTGATTGCTGACACCGCGGTTCTGCAATCGCTCCCGCGCCGCGAGCTTCTCGCCGGCTATGCCGAGGTCGTGAAATATGCCGGCTATGGCGATGCGTCCTTCTTCGACTGGCTCGAAGCAAACGGCGCACGGGCGCTGGATGGCGACGGCAACGCGATGGTGCGAGCGGTCGCGCATTCCTGTCGGATGAAGGCTGAAATCGTCGCGCGCGACGAGCACGAGACCGGCGATCGGGCGTTGCTCAATCTCGGCCACACGTTCGGCCATACGCTGGAGACGGCGACCGGTTATTCGGACCGGCTGCTTCACGGCGAGGGCGTTGCCATCGGCATGGCGCTGGCGTTCCGCCTGTCGGTGAAACTGGGTCTGTGTAGCGGCCATGACGCCGAGCGTTTCGTCCAACACATGAAAGAGGTCGGGTTGCCAACCGAAATCGCGGCCATTCCGGGGCCGCGGCCAGAGCCGAAGCTTCTGCTCGAACACATGGCGCACGACAAGAAGGCCAAGGATGGCCGGATCGTCTTCGTTCTACTGCGCGGAATCGGCAAGGGATTCGTGACGGCGGATGTACCGCTCGACGCGGTGCGGGACGTGTTGGGCGGATAGGGCGGCACTGGCCCCCCTGCTCCGCCGATGACATTCTTGCCGTTCGGTCACACGAGATTCTCCCATGGATATGGTTGCACTGGTTTCTGTCGCTCCCATCGCGCTTCTGCTCGTACTGGGCGCGTTCTTCGCCGGTTCCGAGACCGCGCTGACCGCGGTGTCGCGCGGGCGGATGCATCAGCTCGAGAAAGACGGCAGTCGCGCCGCACGCGACGTGAACCGGCTGGTCGGCGAGCGCGAACGGATGGTCGGTGCGCTGCTGCTCGGCAACACCTTCGTCAACATCCTGGCGTCATCGCTGGCGACGATCGTGCTGGAAAACAGCTTCGGTCATCGCGCCGTCCTCGTGGCGACCGCGATCATGACGGTGCTGATCCTGATTTTCGTCGAGGTGCTGCCCAAGACGCTCGCCATCGCGCGCACTGACCGCTTTGCGCTGGCCGTGGCGACGCCGGTACGCCTTGTGGTCGGTGTGCTCGCGCCGATCGTCAATGGAGTGCAGTTTATCGTGTGGCGCGTGCTGGGGGTGTTTGGCGTGCGTCCGCAGGAGGACGACCTTGTCGAAGCGCATGAGGAGATTCGCGGCACGGTCGAGGTCCACCACAAGGAAGGCGCAGTCGAGCGCGAACACCGCGACATGATCGGCGGCATCCTTGATCTGCGCGAGCTGACGGTGGGCGACGTGATGATCCATCGCAAGAACATGGCGACGATCGACGCCGATCAGCCGCCACCACAGATCCTGCGCGAGGTACTCGAGGCCAACCACACACGTGTGCCCCTGTGGCGCGAGCAACAGGACAACATCATCGGCGTGGTTCACACCAAGGACATTGTACGCACGATCCTCGAGCGTGGCCGTGCCGGCGTCGACGTGGCAACGTTGGCGACGCCGCCCTGGTTTGTGCCCGAAACGACGATGCTGGAGGAACAGCTCGCCGCTTTTCGCGAAAAGCGCTCGCATTTCGCGCTGGTGGTGGACGAATATGGAACTCTGCAGGGCCTGATCACGCTGGAGGACATCCTCGACGAAATCTTCGGCGACATTCCCGACGAGCACGAGGTGAAGGGACGCCCTGACGTGCGGCGCCGTCCCGACGGTTCCTTCCTGGTCGACGGTTCGGTGCCGATCCGGGAACTGAATCGGGAACTGGACTGGAACCTGCCCGACGAGGAAGCGACGACCATCGCCGGTCTGGTCATCCACGAAGCGCGCACGATCCCGGACGCGGGCCAGCGCTTCAAGTTCTTCGGCTACGAGTTCGAGATCCTGCGCCGCCAGCGCAACCAGATCACCGCGCTGCGCGTGATCCCGCCGGCTGCTCCCGCGCCTCCGCTGGCGTGAGTGTCGTCAGCGCCAGGGCGTGGATGCGGTCGGGCTTCATCTCGTCGGCGAGCGCGGCATAGACGCGTCGCTGGCGTTCGACTCGCGACAGTCCCGTGAAGACCTCGGAAACGATCCGCACGCTGAAATGGGTTTCGCCCCCGGGCCGGGCGCCGGAATGGCCCGCGTGTTTGGCACTGTCATCCTCGACGGCCAGCGCCGCGGGTGCGAAAGCCGCTTCGAGTTTTGCGCGGATTTTGGCGGCCATCGTCATGAATCCAGCGTGTCATCCTCCCGCCGCGTTAAGTCAAGCGATACGTTTTCTTGTCTTTTAGAGACCGCGCCTCATAATTCTCACATGGCGGCGAAGCAGAGCGCGCGATTCAAGACCGACATCCGGATCAAACCGGAAGGCCCCCGTGTGGAACGTGCGACAGCGCAGCGCCCGTGCGCGCGAGCTGGTTGCGAAGAGAATGGCGGCTTCAAGGTCACGCGTTCGCGCGAACGGCTCGGCGAATATATCTGGCTCTGCCTTGCCCATGCGCGCGAGCATAACGAGTCGTGGGACTTCTTCGCCGGCATGGATGAGAAGGCGATCGAAACCTTCCGCAACGACGCTGTGACCGGACATCGTCCGACCTGGCCGCTCGGCAAACGCGCGGCACGTATGCAAAATCCGTTCGGCACCTTCGGAGTCGATGACGGTTTCGGGACTTTCGAAAAGGACACCGATTCAAAGCCGCGCCGCCCCGAGCGCACGTTGACGCGGCTGCAGATGCAGTCCCTGGATACCCTGCAGCTGGCACATTCCGCCACCTTGCTAGAGATCAAGGCGCGGTATAAGGAACTCGTAAAGCGGTTTCATCCCGACGCGAACGGCGGCGATCGGGGCGCCGAGGAGCGTCTGAAACAGGTTATCAAGGCCTATGGCGTTTTGCGCGCCTCGGGACTGACCTAACAAGGGCTCCGTTTCGGCGCCCTTCCCTCATCCGGCGGTCACCCCGCGAAGACATGAGGGCCGGATACCAAGACATGACGGAACAGCAGGAACTCGACGCCGGAATGACGCCGGACATGGAGGTGGACGTGAAGTCCGCCTTCGGCATCGACAGCAAGATGAAGGTGAAGGGCTTCAAGACCCGCACCTCCTATGTGCCGGATCACGACAACGCCTATCGCTTCGACCGCGAGACGACACTCGCGATCCTCGCCGGCTTTGCGTTCAACCGCCGCGTGATGATCCAGGGCTATCACGGCACCGGCAAGTCGACGCATATCGAACAGGTCGCCTCGCGCCTCAACTGGCCGTGCATCCGCATCAATCTCGACAGCCATATCAGCCGCATCGACCTGATCGGCAAGGATGCGATTGTGCTGAAGGACGGCAAGCAGGTGACCGAGTTCCGTGAGGGCTTGTTACCATGGTGCCTTCAGCATCCCGTCGCACTGGTATTCGACGAGTACGACGCTGGCCGCCCCGACGTGATGTTCGTCATCCAGCGCGTGCTCGAAGTACAAGGCAAGCTGACGCTGCTCGACCAGAACAAAGTTATCCGGCCGCATGGTGCGTTCCGCCTGTTCTCGACCACCAACACGATCGGTCTGGGCGATACCACCGGCCTCTATCATGGCACGCAGCAGATCAATCTAATAGCCTGCGTGGAACACATACGCGTTGCCGCCCCAGCCCCACCACGCCGGAGTCCAAAAGAAGCCAACTTCAGGCGCTTCCACCCACGTTCCAGGCACCCAGTAATAATCCTCGCCGTCCCACGCCCAATATCCGGGCGTCCAGATGTATCCGTCACCCGGGCAGACAGGCTGCTCGTAGACGGGCAACTCAGGCGGGGCAAATCCCACCGATACTCCCACAGCTACTTGCGCGAAGGACGGTACCGGCGCTGCCAGAATTACCAGCACCGTGGCCATCGCAAAGAACAGGGAAGAAATGAACATGGCTTTACGCATTGTCGTTATGCATCCTCCTGCCTGGTCATCCAT
>DATEZM010000430.1:0-13015 GCA_035255625.1 Rhizomicrobium sp.
CGACGGTTCGGCCGCGGCGGTGCTGTGCTCGGAGAAGAAGGCCAAGGAACTGGGCCTGATGGGCCGCGCGGTGAAGGTGCGGGCCTCTGCGCTGACGTCGGATCCCTATACGTCGCGCAACATCGCGATGATGGACTTCAACGCGGTGACGCGGCTTGCTGCCAAGACAGCCTATGAGATGGCGGGCCTTGGTCCCGACGATGTCGACCTGATCGAGCTGCATGACTGCTTCGCGACGGCGGAGCTCGTGCACTACGAAAATCTCGGCCTGTGCAAGGACAGCGAGGCGGGCCGGCTGATCGACACCGGCGCGACGGAGCTTGGCGGCAAGATCCCGGTCAACGTCTCGGGCGGGTTGCTGTCCAAGGGCCATCCGCTCGGGGCCACCGGCATTGCCAATATCTACGAAGTGACGACGCATCTGCGCGGTGAGGCGGGCAATCGCCAGGTCAATGGCGCGCGCATCGGCCTGACGCATGTCGTCGGCGCCGGGAGCGCGTGTGCGGTGCATATCCTGGAAAAAGCGTAACGCCGATTACCTCTCCCGCTTCGCGGGCGAGGTTATCTGGCTTAGTCTCGCGCCGCGTTTCGCTTTTGGGGGGCTTGCGTGAAGCGTCTATTCGTCGTTTTCGCGTTGTTGGTTTTTGGATATTCGCCGGCCTTCGCCGCCGAGCGCACGGTCGTCTATGTCCTGTTCGACGGCTTCTCGCCAGCGGAGCTCGACGCCGCGCATCCCACGCCGCATTTCGACGAGTTGAAGCGCGAGGGCGCGTGGTCGCGCCATCTGGTGCCGGCGTTTCCGACCGTGTCGCTGATCAATCACACGACTCAATACACTGGTTGCTGGCCGGAGCATCACGGCATCGTCTCGAACATCTTCATCGATCCCAAGCGCGGCCGCTTCGGCGAAGGCAACGGCGATGCGGGCGACGCGGCCTGGCGTACCGGCTGCGAGACGATGTGGGAAGCGGCGGAGCGCCAGGGCGTGCGCGCCGCGGCGTTCAACACCGTCAGCCGCTGGTCGAGCAAGACCGGTGCGCGCGCGACCTACATTAACCCGGAAGTGAACTACCGGCAGCATGAGAGCGACCACACCATCGTCGACCGCGCTCTCAAGCTGCTCAAGGACAACGGGCCGAACCATCCACGCCTGATTGCGCTCTATTTCGACATCCCCGACAGCGTGGCGCATCGATACGGCGTGCGGGGTCCGGAAACGCAGGACGCCGTCAGGAAGGCCGATGCGATCACCGGCCAACTTATGGCTGCGATCAAGGCGTTGCCGCCGGGGCGCGAAGCGACACTGGTCATCGGCACCGATCACGGGATGATGGACGTCGGCCCAATCGTCAATCTCGGCCGCATCCTCGCGGAGAATGACATCCATGCCGATCAGGCCACGGACGGCGCCAGTGCGTTCATCTATGTCGACAAGCAGCACGACAGCGTCGATCGCGTCGAGAAGGCGCTGAAGCAATATCCCGATATCTTCCAGGTCTATCGCAAGGGGCATTATCCGGCCTATGCGCATCTGGGCGACGGGCCGCGCTCTGGCGATCTTCTGCTCGTGACCCATCCGCCCTACTGGATGGCGGGGCCGGAGCTGTTTCCGGCCTGGGCAAAATGGGTCGGCGTGAACTGGTTCTGGCCGCACCTGATCTCGTTCAATCTGCCGATCAAGGCGACACATGGCTATCCGCCCGACTTGGTCGAGATGCATGGCGTGTTTTATGCCTGGGGCGCAGGCGTGAAGCCGGGCGAGATCAAACGGCTCGACCAGATCGACGTGCATCCGACGGTGATGAAGCTGCTGGGATTGCAGCCGGGACGCCCGGTGGATGGCCATCCGGTGGCAGCAGTGTCGGCGCCGTAAGGAACGGGGATGGATCAGAAGATCCGCGACGAACATGTCGCGCGCGTCGCGCGCGACGGGTTCACCGTCGTCGAGGACGCGATCGAACCGGCGTTGATCGGCGTGCTGAGCTCCGAACTGGACAGGCTGGAGCGCGAACTCGGCGCCAAGCCGGCGATGAACGGATTCGAGGGCCACAAGACGGTCCGCATCTACAATCTGCTCGCCTATGGCGAGCCCTTCACGCGCATTCCCGTGCATAACAATGTGCGGCCGGTGATCGAGGGCGTGCTCGATGCCGGATGTCTGATCTCGTCGCTGTCCTCCATCGCCATCGATCCGGGCGAGACGGCGCAGCCGATCCACGCCGACGACATGGTGATCTCGCTCGACAAGCCGCACCGGCCGATCGTGTGCAATTCGATGTGGGCGCTGACGGATTTCACGGATGCGAATGGCGCAACGCGCCTGGTGCCGGGCAGTCACAAGAAGGCCAATCCGGACTATGGCGGCCAGTACGAGACGGTGCCGGCCGCGATGAAGAAAGGCAGCGTGCTGATCTGGGATGGCTCGCTGTGGCATGGCGGCGGCGCCAACAAGACCGGCGAGCGCCGCACCGGCATCGCGATGAACTACTGCGCCGGCTTCATCCGCCAGCAGGAAAACCAGCAACTCGGACTTGCGCCGGAGCTGGTGAAGTCCTTCTCGCCGCGCCTGCAGGAACTCGTCGGCTATGGCGTCTATCAGGGACTAATCGGGCACATCGACAAGAAGAGCCCGGCGCAGGTGCTCAATGGCGGCGGCGCCTTCAAATCGATTTGGGACATGACATGAAAAAGAACGCGTTTGGTCCGTTGGGTCAGGTCAGCGCGCTGACGCTGGGCGGTGGCGGCATCGGGCAGCTCTGGGGCACGACCGGGCGCGATGAATGCGTCGCGACGATACATGCGGCGATGGATGCCGGCATTGATTTGCTGGACACCGCGCCAATGTACGGAAATTGCGAGGCCATTGTCGCTGAGACGTTCGGCGGAAAGCTGCCGGCCGGGCTGCGTGTGACGACGAAATGTGGCCTCGGCACGCCGCCGCCGGGCGCGGTGGAGAAGACGCTGACGCAGTCGCTGGAGGCGAGTCTCAAGGCGATGATGCTCGAGCGGGTCGACATCTTCTTCCTGCATTCGAATATCTGCGCCGACGACTATGTCTATGCGAATCGCCCGGATCGCCAGGACGGTTTCGCCACGCGCTGGTCGGTCTATGCCGATCTCGTCATACCGGCGTTCGAGAAGCTTAAAGCAGCGGGCAAGATCGCGGCCTGGGGCATCACCGCTTCGGGCGTGCCCGATACGATCGAGCGTGCGCTGAAGCACAAGCCGAAACCGGGTTTTGCCCAGGTCGTGACCAACCTGCTCGACAGCGCCGGCAGCCTGCGCCGCTACGCCGAACCGGCGCGGCCGCGCGACATCCTCAAGACCGCGGTGGACGATGGTGTCGGTGTGCTTGGCATCCGCGCGGTGCAGGCCGGCGCGCTGACGGCCCAGGTCGATCGCGAACTCTCGCCGAACAATCCCGATGCGAAGGATTATCTTCGCGCGGCGCCATTCCGCGCGCTGTGCCACGAGATCGGTGCCGATCCGGCGATGGTCGCGCACCGCTACGCACTGTCGATGCCGGGCGTGGCGACCGTGATCCTGGGCGTCAAGAACCGCGACGAGCTGCGGCAATGCGTCGAAGCCGAAGCGGTTGGGCCGTTACCGCCGGACCTCATGGCGCGGATCGACGGGCTGGGCCTGCGAGTCTGAGCGCGGCTCGCGATACATCCACGGGAACAGCAGACCCACCGGCACCGCCCAGAGCGTGCCCGCGACGGCGTAGAACAGGAACGCATCGAAGCCATTGGCGTGGCGCAGCACCAGCACGGCGACGCCCGAAGCGAACAGCGCATAGACCGGCAGCCAGAGCAGTATGAGGATCGTGCCGATCAGCTTCTTGATGCGCGGGGTCATACGATCACGCGCTCGATGAAGGCCTTGAGGTTGGCGACGACCTCGGTGCGGTTGGTCTCGTTCAGCATCTCGTGGCGACCGCCTTCGTAGAAATCCGTCGCCACGTTCAGGCCTAGTTCGCGATAACGATCCACCAGCGGCGTCAGGCGCGTGAGGTTGGCGTTGATCGGGTCCTTGTCGCCCGCGAAGATGTAGACGGGAAGAGTTTTTCGGATCGTGGCGAGCCTGGCAGGATCGAGCGCCGGAGCAGCGGACGCGAACATCGAGGCGCGGCCCGCCTCGTTCACCGTGAAGCCGCACAAGGAATCGGCGATGTATTTGTCGACTTCCACCGCGTCGCGGGAGAGCCAGTCGAACGGCGTGCGCGGCTTGTCCATGCCGGCGCCGATCGCCGACAAGCCGCCCTTGGGCGCTTCGAGCATGTCGAGCGCGGCCGAGCCCGAGAGCACATAACCGTCGATGAGGTCGCTGTGTTCGGCGACATAGATCTGCGCCGCGAAGGAGCCCATCGAATGGCCCATGAGCACGAGTTTCCTGGCCGGATGCTCGGCGCGGATGCGGCGGCTCAGCACCGCCATGTCGCCCACCAGGCCCGCAAAGCCGGCAGGACCGAAATCACCGAGCGAGTCGGGCGAGGTGCGGCCATGCCCGCGATGATCGTTGGCATAGACGGCGATTCCCGATTTGATCAGAGGCGCAAGCGGTTCGCGATAGCGCAGCGCATGTTCGCCCATGCCATGGCTGATCTGGAGGACACCGCGCACCGGCCCCGTCGGCAGCCAGCGCCAGGCGAACAGCCGGACACCGTCCTTGCCCTCGAACCAGAATTCATCGTCGGCCATTGCGGAAAACCTTGCGTGAAGCACGCTTCCATGAAGGCTCGCGGTTCCATGGTCAAGCGGCGGGAACTCACCGCCGAACCATGAAACTTCGGAAACCATGGGGTGCACCGGACGTTCGCGCTGCGGGGCCACCAAGGAGAAACCGATATGAGAATAATCCTTGCGGCCGCGGCCGCCACCATATTCGCCACGGCCGCTTTCGCCGCCGATCCCGTGGCGCCGCCGGCGCCCGTCACCAAGCCCGTGATCACGATGCCCGCGAGCGCTGCACCGCCCGACACTTGCGCGCAAATGATCGTCAAGGCCCGCGCCATGACGTTGCCGAGCGATGCGACCAAGGCGAAATCCGTCAGGGATGAGCTGGCCGCAGCCGACGCCGCCAACAACGACACCACGTGCAAGGCGCATGCGAACAACGCGCTCAACCTTCTGAGCGGAATGTAGTCTTTCTCGAGTCCTCGACATCGTCATCGCCTGCAGGCGGTGACGATGTCGAGGTACCTTTCTAAAATCGAGAACTCGTCAGGTTCACGTCGGCGAGTTGCCACACGCGGTTGAACTCTTTGCGCGTCGCGGCGGCGCCTTCCTTATCGCCGAGTACATCCTGGGCCTTCGCCAGACCGAATAGTGACCAGCCGTCGAGACGATAGGTTTTCAGGCTCCGAGTGTAGACCTCGGCTGCTTCCTTTGCGCGTCCGGCCTGCAACAGCGCCGCGCCCAGCAGATGGGCCGATGGCTGATGCCAATAAGGCGGCTCGGAGTAGGGCAACGACTCTTCGAGGTCTCGCGCCTTGGTGAAGAAGGCGATGGCGGTGTCGAGATCGCCGCCGGTGCGCGCGATCTCGCCGCGCAAATCGGCGAGCGCAATGTTCGCCATGACGGCGGCGGGGAGGGCGGGGTCGTAAGCCACCAGCGTCGGGTCGGCGACTAGAGCGGTCAAGGCTGCCTGCTCGGCGGCCGCGCCTGTCTTGTCGCCCTTGTTGGCGTAGGCGAAACCGCGCGCCAGATGGGCGATGACGAGAGTCAGCTTTTGATCGTCCGGCGGCAGGGGCTCGGCCAGCGCGTCGTCCCATTTGCCAAAGCGCAGCAACGTCGCGTAGGGCGTGAGGAAATAAAGCTGGGAGAAAATGCCGGCCTTCGCAGCGCCCGACGCGGTGGCCGCTTTGACCAGCCGCCGCGCAGCGCCGATCGATTGCGCGTAGTTGCCCTCCATCTCCGACGACGTCCACAGGAAGTGAATGTTGTGGCCGTAATAGCCGATCGGGTAGTAGCCTTGCGCCTTGCAGGCGGCGATGTATTGCTCGTCGACCAGTGCCGCCAACACGTTGACCTTGGCGGCGTCGGCGTAGCGGCCGACGCGATAATAGATGTGCGATGGCATGTGCACGATGTGGCCGGCGCCGGGCATCAGCTTCTCCAGCCGGTCAGCGGCGGCTTCGGCGCGCTCGGGCGTCGTCGATGCTTCGACGGCGTGGATGTAGAGATGCAGCGCACCGGGATGGTTCGGAGACCGCTTGATGATGCCTTCCAGCGTGGAGACGATGGCGAGCGCATGGCCCTTGGGCGTGACACCGTCCTGTTCCCAATAATCCCAGGGCTGGGTGTCCATCATCGCTTCGGCGTAGAAGGTGCCAGCGTCGAGATCGCCCGGATATTTCTTCCACAAATCGCCCATGGCGCGGGCGAAGGCGTCGTCGAGCTGCGCGCGGTCGGCCTTGGGATCGGCGGAATAGCGTTCTGACAGCGCATCGATCCAGCCGCGCTCTTCGGCCGAAGCATAGCGCTTGAGCGCCAATGCATTCTGCGTCGCCTGCCACGCCGGCTTGATGGCATCGGCCTGCATGCCAAGGTTGATGTTGGGGCCGAGCGCAATGGCGACGCCCCACCAGCACATGGCGCAATGCGGATCGAGCCGCGCCGCCTCGCGAAACGAACGGATCGCCTCGGCATGGTTGAAGCCAAAGATTAGGCGCACACCCTGGTCGAACAGCATCTGCGTCCTGGCGTTGCGGGTCGTGATCTTGTGATGGTGGTCGCCGAGGCCCTTGAAGATCGGCGCGCCGGGCTTGTCGGCCTCGCCCATGTAGATCGCCGGCATCGGGTCGATCATTTTCATGATCATGCCGGACATCGGCATCGGACCGGACATGCCGGCCGGCATGGGGTCGGCGGCAAGAGCGGACGTCGCGGCCAGGGCGGCGGCGGCGAAAGTAGCGGCAAGCGCTTTCATCGGATTCTCCCCAACAGATGGGCGACAATGCGGTGCGCGGAAGGCCGCGACAAGATGGCGGCAAGACCTTGGACGGCAAGGGCTTTAAGCAGGCGCCATGGGTGCGAATGTCTCGGGCTTCTGGCGCAGCCGCCGCGCTGTCGGGTTCTGGCTGCTGGCGATTGGCGCAATCATCCTGGGGATGATCACGGTGGGCGGCCTGACGCGGATCACCGGTTCGGGCCTGTCGATCACCGAATGGGATCTGATCGTCGGCGTGCTGCCGCCGCTGAACAACGCGCAGTGGCACGAGGCGTTCGCCAAATATCAGCGCATCCCGCAATACATCCACGAGAACGCCGGCATGGGTCTGGCGGCATTCAAGGACATCTTCTGGTGGGAGTGGGCGCATCGTCTGCTGGGCCGGTTGCTCGGTTTTCTCTTCCTGGTGCCGTTCCTGTGGTTCGCCTTTGTGGGCGCGATCGCGCGAACCGAGTGGCCGCGGATGGTGGTGCTGTTCGCACTCGGCGGCCTCCAGGGCCTCGTCGGCTGGTGGATGGTGCAGAGCGGGCTCGAGGTGCGCGTCAGCGTCTCGCAATATCGGCTCGCCATTCATCTCGGCGTCGCACTGATCCTGCTGGTGGCGATCGTGTGGACGGCACTGGAGTATCTGCGCCGCCCGCCACCCGAAACGCTTCGCATTTCGACCTCCCCGAGACGGGGAGGTGGAAGTCTGGCGATCGCCGGGCTGATCTATGTGCAGATGCTGCTCGGCGCGCTGGTCGCGGGGCTGCATGCCGGACTCATCTACAACACCTGGCCATCGATGGATGGGCGGTTCATGCCCGAGGACGCGTTCGCGCAGCACCCATGGTGGATCAATTTCTTCGAAAATCCCGGCACGGCGCAGTTCGACCACCGCATTGGCGCCTATGTCGTGGGGGTCAGCGTCTTCGTGCTGTGGTGGCGTGAGCGGGGCAGGCTGCAAAGCTGGGCGCGAGTGAGCAGCAATGCGCTGCTGCATCTGACGCTATTCCAGGTCGCGCTGGGCATCGCCACATTGTTGCTGCAAGCGCCGGAGATATTGGCCGCGGCGCATCAGCTCACCGCGGCGCTTTTGCTGTGCACCACCGTGTGGCACTTGTTCGAAACCGCGCCGGAAAGGCTGCACGCGCGATGAAACTCCTCGTGGGATTGGGATGCCTGGCCACTGTTCTGCTCGCCGCCAGCGGCGCGGGGGCCGACGAAATGGTGAACCAGTTGAAGGCCGGCAAGCTGCAATGCTACGGACCGAACACGACACAGCGCAGCTGCGCAGCGCTGGCGGGCTACACCTTCGGCGGCGGCAAGATCATGAACCAGGCAGAGGTCCTGATCTCCAACGATCCCGTCGGCACGATGAGGACCGACTCGCCCGTCACCTTCAAAGGCGACGCCATCTGCGGCTACACCTCGAAGGATGACATCGACATGGCGGTGATTAGGTCAGAGGGATACGTCCTGAACGAGACTCAGGCCGCCGGTGTCAAGGCGCAGATCTGGGCAACGATGGCGCCGCGCGCGGGCAAGGAAATCTGCACGACCTATGTACCGACCAGCGGCGGCGCCTATACGACACGCTATACGGTGGGCGGCAAGCCGGACAACACGCCCTCGACCACGGTGATCCTCGTCGATCCGAGGGACGGCTATCGGGTCGCGCCGTAAGCCGCTACGCTGTCAACGCCTGATCCAGGTCGGCGATGATGTCTTCGACGCTTTCGATGCCGATGGAGAGGCGCATCACTTCGTTGCCGGCGCCGGCTCTGGCTCGTTCTTCGTCATTGAGCTGGCGGTGCGTGGTCGATGCCGGATGGATGATGAGGCTGCGCGTATCGCCGACATTGGCGAGATGGCTGACCAGCTTGACGCCGTTGACGACCTTTACGCCCGCCTCGTAGCCGCCCTTCAATCCGAAGGTGAACACCGCGCCGGCGCCTTTGGGACAATAGGTGCGGTGCAGGCCATAGGACGGATCGCCCTCCAGTCCGGCATAGTTCACCCAGGAGATTTTCGGATGGCGCTGGAGCCACTGCGCCACGGCGAGTGCGTTGTCGCAATGCTTCTGCATGCGTAGCGGCAGCGTCTCGATTCCGGTGAGAACGAGGAACGCGTTCATCGGCGACAGCGCGGGGCCGAGATCGCGCAGGCCCAGCACGCGGCACGCGATGGCATAGGCCATGTCGCCAAAGGTCTCCCACAGCTTCATGCCGTGATAGGACGGGCAGGGCTCGCTCAGCGTCGGATATTTGCCGCTGCCCCAGTTGAACTTGCCGCTATCGACGATGATGCCGCACATCGAATTGCCATGGCCGCCAAGGAATTTCGTCGCCGAATGCAGCACGATGTCGGCGCCCCAATCGATCGGGCGGATGAGGTAGGGCGAGGCCAGCGTGTTGTCGACGATCAGGGGTACGCCGGCGGCGTGGGCGTGTCCGGCGATCGCCTCGATGTCGCTGACGATGCCGCCGGGATTGGCGAGGCTCTCGACGAACACCGCCCGGGTGCGCTCGTCGATCGCCGCCTTGAACGATTCCGGCTCGCGCGTGTCGGCCCATTTCACCTGCCAGCCGAATTTCGCGAAGCCCTGGGAGAACTGATTGATCGAGCCGCCGTACAGCTGGCGTGCCGCGACGACGTTGTCGCCGGGACTCATCAGCGTGTGCAGCGCGATGAGCTGTGCGGCATGGCCGGAGCCGACGGAGAGCGCAGCGCGGCCGCCTTCCAGCGCGGCGACGCGCTCCTCGAGCACCGCATTGGTCGGATTCATGATGCGCGAATAGATGTTGCCGAAGACCTGGAGATTGAACAGCGCCGCGGCGTGATCGGCGTCCTCGAACACGAAGGCCGTGGTCTGATAGATCGGCGTGGCGCGCGCGCCCGTTGCGGGATCGGGTTGGGCGCCGGCATGGACGGCCAGCGTGTTGAAGCCGTAGTCGCTCATGCTGCTCTCCCTAGCGGCCGTTCAGGGCCAAACCACACGATCTCGATCATTGTTTGCCGGAATCGGGCTTTCATATCCGGTTCTAGACCCGCTTCAAACTGCCGCCCTTGCCGAACAGTAGGGGTTTGCGGTTGTCGATCACCTTGCGGTTGACGCCCATCCAGCCGATCTCGCCGGAGAAGCGGCCATGCTCGATCTTGGGGCAGCGATCCATGATGACGGTGAGGCCGGCGTCTCGCGCCAGCGTCGCCGCCTCTTCGCTGACGACGCCGAGCTGCATCCAGATCGTCTTGATGCCAAGGCGATCCTTTTCGGCGAGCGCCTCGCTGACGATCGCGGATGCCGCGTCGGCGGTGCGAAAAATGTCGACCATGTCGACCGGCGCCGGTACGTCCTTTAATGATCCGTATACAGATTGATTGAGAATCTTCTTGCCGGCCATGCCGGGGTTGACCGGATGAACGACGTAGCCCTTGGCAAGCAGATACATCATCGCGAAATAGGACGGACGCATCTCGTTGCCGGATGTGCCGACCATCGCGATCGTCTTGGTGGACCGCAGTATCGATTTAATCAGGTCGTCGGGATAGCTCGGCATCGTCATCATCGGTCGCGCGAGACGTTGCTTAGCGAAGCATTGTCATCAGCGCAAGCAACGCTCAACCGCGTCGCAACGGGGTGGCCACCGTTGCGCCATTATCGTCAAACTCTGTTATATATAGATCGAATGATTACACAAATGAAATCTTTCTGGTCATCACTCTATATTTCGGCTATGTGGACGATTACTGCGAAACATTTAATACAGAGCAGAGCTTGCGCATCCTCATCCTTGGCGGAGACGGCTATCTCGGCTGGGCGACGGCCATGTGCATGGCCGATCTCGGGCACAATGTTCTCGCCCTCGACAATTATCTTCGCAGGCAAATCGCTGGCATGGCTGGCGTGTATTCGTTGGTGCCGACGCAGCGCTTTGAGCAACGCGCGCAGATCTTCCGCGATGTTACCGGGAAGCATATCGAAACAGCGGTTCTGGACTGTCGCGACATAGACTCGCTGCGTAACACTGTCAGCGAGTTTGGCCCGGACGCAATCGTTCACTATGCCGAGCTTCCGTCGGCACCGTTTTCGATGGCCGGCTACGGCGAAGCCAATCTCACACTGACCAACAATCTGACCACCACGTTCAACGTGATCTGGTCGATCGTCGAATCGGCACCCGACTGCCATCTGATCAAACTCGGGACGCTGGGCGAATATGGCACGCCGAACATCGACATCGAGGAAGGTTGGCTCCAGGTCGATCACAAGGGACGTAGCCAGAAGTTCCTCTATCCGCGTGAAGGCGGAAGCCTCTACCACACCTCCAAAATCATGGAGACGGATCTTCTGTGGTTCTACGCACGCACGCGCGGCTTGCGCGTCACCGACCTTATGCAGGGACCGGTCTATGGAATTTCGACAGAGCAGACACGGCTCGATCCCAGACTCGCCACCAATCTCTACTATGACGATGTGTTCGGCACAGTGCTCAACCGTTTCGTCGTTCAAGCGCTCGCCGGAATACCGCTGACGGTCTATGGCAATGGTTGCCAGAAGCGCGGCTTCCTCAACATCGTCGACACGCTGCAATGCGTGACGCTGGCTTCGACCAGCCCGCCGCCTGCCGGCGAACTCAGAATTCTCAATCAGTTCACCGAGGTCTTTTCCGTCGCCGGCCTCGCGCGACTCGTGCAGGAGGCCGCGGCGCGGATCGGCATCTCCGCCACGATCCAGCATCTCGACAATCCCCGCAAGGAACAGGAGCTGCACTACTACAATCCCTCCAACAAGGGGTTCGCGGATCTCGGACTGGTTCCCACCGCTTTGACCGCCGACGTGGTGGTCGACATGATGGAGGAAATTCGTCCGTATACGAATCGGATCGACCGAGCCCGAATCTTGCCGACGGTGAACTGGAGCCGCCGCGATGGGTGACCGGACGCAAGCCGCCGATTTCGCTCCCCTGCATGAATTGTCGAAGGGCGCGGCAGCCGGCCTGAGGATTGCCGTGTGTATTTGCACCTACCGCCGGCCGCGGCAGCTGGCGCGGCTATTGGATCATCTCGACGCGCAAAGCTTCGGCCGAACACCACGGCCGGATGTCATCGTCGTCGTGGTGGAAAACGAAGCCGGCGGACCGGCGAAGGCGGTCTGCGACAGTCGCGGCGGAGGGGCTCGTCTTCTCTATGACGTGGAGCCGACACCCGGCGTGCCCGCCGCGCGTAACAAATGCCTCGAACTCGCCGCGGGAATTTCCGATTTCATCGTCCTGATCGACGACGATGAAACGCCCCACCGCGACTGGCTCGACTGCCTGCTGGCGGCGCAACGCGATACAGGTGCGGACGTGGTCACCGGGCCGTGCTTCGCCGATTTCGAGCAGACGCCGCCGGGCTGGATCTCGCGTGGCGAATTCCATGACAGCCCGATGGCGCGAACGCACAACCACTTCCCGCTGCAGAAATTTGCTCCCGCCGGCACCGGCACGCCGCTGCGTTCCAGCGACTCGGGCAACGTTCTGTTCCGCTCGGAAATCGTCCGGCACACGTCGATCCGCTTCGATCCATCGATAGGCCCATATGGCTATGGTGCGGACAACCTGTTCTTCCGGACGGTCGCGCGCCAGGGTTTCAGTATCGCCTGGGTCGCCGACGCGCGGGTCACCCATGTCATCCCGCCCGAACGGGCGACGCTTCGCTGGCTCCTGAGGCGCACGTTTCAGCAGGGCATTTGCACGACAGTCGTCGCGCAGCGCATGGGTGCGCCCGCGCGCGAACGGTTCCTGCACTTCGCCGGCGCGGGCGCGAAGGTGGCGCTCCTGCCGTGGCTGTTTCCGTTCCTGATATTCTATCCCGCCGAATATGCCGTCTGGAACATGATCCGCGTGCTTCAGGCTCTGGGCGTGGTGCTGGGCTCGCTCGGCGTGCGCGTGCGCTACAACCGGCGCGCAGTGGCGCCATGATCGAACTCTTCCTTGGCGTTGCCGGTCAATGCAGCCGCACGGTACAGGTGCAATGGGCGCTGTTCGCCTGCACCAACGCGGTGCTCGATATCCTGTCGATCATGCTGCTCCGCGCGGCG
>DATEZM010000431.1:0-2094 GCA_035255625.1 Rhizomicrobium sp.
TGGCCCGGCGGCAACTCACTGTGCTGCCCGGCGGTGTATTCGCGTTCGATGGCTTCGAACTCTGCGCAGATGCGATCGCGCAGTCCCTCGAACCATGCGCGGGTCCGCTGTTTTCGATCCTCCGTCACATCGGATGCGGTCATCGATTGTTCTCTGTGTGCCGTGTCGCGTGAGCAGGCGCTACGAACGCAAGCCCGATTTCGCCCCATCGCGCAAGCGCACTGGTCTGTTGCGCGGAGATGGCGCGCTGCACTTTCTGTGTTTCCGGCGGCGGGGCTCAATCTCGTGCTGCCGACGGAGATCGGGCCGGCGAATTTCGCCAAGCCTGTGAATCTCCGTCATTTTCTGCGTCATCGTGCCGCAAGACCCTCCAAAGTCATGTCTCTATTTTACCCCCGCAAAGCGGCGCGCGCTTGAGAGTCCCGGGGGTGGTGCGCACG
This sequence comes from Rhizomicrobium sp., assembly GCA_035255625.1. Lineage (GTDB taxonomy): Bacteria > Pseudomonadota > Alphaproteobacteria > Micropepsales > Micropepsaceae > Rhizomicrobium. Next base: position 441 of record DATEZM010000431.1, read on the forward strand.
CGTTATCCCGCCGCCCGGAGCGTCACGAACGAATCAAAAGGGTGAAGCCTTGGCCACCACGACGACCGCCGAACCGACGCGGCGCGACTTTCTCTACATAGCCACCGGCGCGGTCGCCGCGGTCGGCGCCGCGGTCGCGGCGTGGCCGTTCATTGACCAGATGAACCCGAGCACCGCCGTCCTCGCGCTGGCCTCGATCGAAGTCGATCTGACGCCGATCGCCGTGGGGCAGATCGTCACCCACGTGTTCCGCGGCCATCCGCTCTTCATCCGCCGCCGCACACCGGCGGAGATCGCCACCGCCAAGGCGGTCGCGGTGTCGGATCTAATCGATCCCGTCGCGCGCAACGCCAACCTGCCCGACGATGCGCCGGCGACCGACGCCAATCGCGAGATCAAGGCGGAGTGGCTGGTGGTCTCCGGCGTCTGCACCCATCTCGGCTGCACGCCGACGGCCTCGACGCCGCAGTCGGTCCAGGGCGATTTTGGCGGCTGGCTCTGCCATTGCCATGGTTCGCAATACGACGTCGCGGGCCGCGTCCGCAAAGGTCCCGCGCCACAGAACCTGGCGATCCCCGTCTATTCCTTCCTCTCGCCCACCCGCGTCAAAGTCGGTTGAGGAGCCATTCCATGTCCGGTCCATCGACCTACGTGCCCCAAACCGGGTTCACCCGCTGGCTCGATCAGCGCCTGCCGATCCTTCGGCTGTCGCATGACACGATGCTGACGTTTCCGACGCCGAAGAACCTGAACTTCTGGTACGCGTTCGGCGCCATCCTCACCTTCTGCCTCGTTGTGCAGATCGTCACCGGAATCGTGCTGGCGATGCACTTCACGCCAAGCGCACTGGTCGGCGCGGTGCCGGGATCGAGTCTGGCCTTCGACAGCGTCGAGAACATCATGCGCGACGTCAACTATGGCTGGCTGCTGCGCTATGTGCATTCCAACGGCGCGTCGATGTTCTTTCTCGCCGTCTATGTCCACATGTTCCGCGGCCTTTATTACGGTTCCTACAAGGCGCCGCGCGAGGTGCTGTGGATTCTCGGTGTCATCATCTATCTGCTGATGGTGATCACCGCGTTCATGGGTTACGTGCTGCCCTGGGGCCAGATGTCGTTCTGGGCGGCTACCGTCATCACCAACCTTTTCTCCTCGCTCGACCAGATCAAGTCCGGTCTTGGCACTGCCATCGCCACCTGGCTGTGGGGCGGCTTTGCGGTCGGCGACGCCACACTGAACCGCTTCTTCTCGCTGCACTATCTGATGCCGTTCGTGATCGTCGGTGTGGTCGGCCTGCACATCTGGGCGCTGCACGTGCCGGGCAACAACAACCCGCTCGGCATCGACGTGAAGGGGCCGCAGGACACCGTCCCGTTCCACCCCTATTACACCGCCAAGGACGCCTTCTATGTCGGGCTGTTCGCCATCCTGTTCGCGGTGCTGGTGTTTTTCGCGCCTGACTTCGTCGGCAATCCGGACAACTACATCCCCGCCAATCCGGTCGTGACGCCGACCGACATCGTGCCGGAATGGTACCTGCTGCCGTTCTACGCCATGCTGCGCTCGATCCCGCAGAAGCTGATCGGCGTGCTGGTGCTGGCGGGCGCCATCGCGACGCTCGCCTTCATCCCCTGGCTCGACACGTCGCGGGTGC
>DATEZM010000432.1:0-7875 GCA_035255625.1 Rhizomicrobium sp.
AGGCGAGCGCTGCCAAGTCGACTTTCAAGGACGGGTCCATCATTGACCCTTCTTCCTGTACATCGCGAGCATGCGCGCCGTGACGAGGAAGCCGCCGAAGATGTTCACACAGGCCAGGATCAGCGCGACGAAGCCGAGCAGCTTGGACGTCCAGGCATGCCGCATCATCTGCGTGCCCGCGTCCTCCGTGGCCGAACTGACCGAGGGGGCTGCCACTTCGTCTGGCGCTGCGACCGGCGGCGAAGACAAGGCATTCTGGACAGAGACCACACTGTGCTGATCGGTGGAAACCGCGGCGTCGGGTGCCTTGGGCTGCGTCGACACCGCCACCGCGATCAGCGCGCCGACCACGATGACGGACGAGATCGCATTGGTCACGCTCATCAGCGGCGTGTGCAGCGCCGGCGTAACCGCCCACACCACGAAATAGCCGATGAAGATCGCCAGCACGAAGATGGTCAGCCGAAAGACGATGGGATCGACCGCGATGGCTTCCATGGCCCTACCCTTTCACCGACGCATGCACGACCGCCCCGTCGCGCGTCAGGCCGGCGCCTTTGACGATCTCGTCGTCCCAGTTCAGCGCCAGCGCGCCGGTCTTCTTGTCGACGATCAGCGAGACGAAATTGAACAGGTTGCGGGCATAGAGCGACGACGAATCCACCGCCAGCCGCCCCGGCAGATTTGTGTAGCCCATCAGCGTCACGCCGTGGCGTTCGACGACTTCGTTGGCGCAGGTCAGCGGGCAATTGCCGCCCTGCTCGGCCGCCAGATCGACGATCACAGAGCCCGGCTTCATCGTCTTGACCATCTCCTCGCTCACCAGCACCGGCGCCTTGCGGCCGGGGATCAACGCGGTGGTGATGATAATGTCCTGCTTCTTGATCGTCTCGGCGATCAGCGCGGCCTGCTTGGCCTGATACTCCGGCGACATTTCCTTGGCATAGCCGCCGGCGGTCTGGGCATTCTTGAACTCATCGTCCATCACCGCGACGAAGGTGGCGCCGAGCGATTCCACCTGCTCCTTGGTCGCCGGGCGCACATCGGTCGCCGAGACGATGGCGCCGAGACGCCGCGCCGTCGCGATCGCCTGCAAACCGGCGACGCCGACGCCCATCACCAGCACGCGCGCCGGCGCGATGGTACCGGCCGCCGTCATCATCATCGGCATGGCGCGGCCGAACTGCGCCGCCGCGTCGATCACCGCCTTGTAGCCCGCGAGGTTCGCCTGGCTCGACAGCACGTCCATCGCCTGGGCGCGCGAAATGCGCGGCAGGAATTCCATTGCGAAGGCGTCGACGCCCTGCGCCGCCAGCTTGGCCGGCGTATCTTTATCCGTGTACGGAGCGAGCAGCGCGGCCAGCACCGCGCCCTTCTTCATCTGCGCGATCTGGGCCGCATCCGGCGCGCGCACCGTCAGCACGATATCGGCGCCCGCCAGCGCCGCGCCTGCATCGGCGGCAATGGTCGCGCCCGCCGTCTGGTAGTCCGCGTCCGACATCCGCGCGCTGGCGCCGGCGCCCGTCTCGATCGCGACATCGAGGCCCAGCGCCTTGAACTTCTTGACGGTGTCCGGAGAGGCGGCGACTCGGGTCTCGCCGTCGCGGCGTTCCTTGAGGACGGCGAGTTTCATTGTGCGGCCGGTGTCAGCCGTGGGTCCGGAACAACGCCAGGAACCCCATGATCAGGATGACGCCGACGATCGACCATTTGACGAAGACCGTGAAACCGGCCCAAGCCTTCAGATGCTCGCTGATGTCCATCGAGCCGGGTTTGTAGTCGCCGTGAGAATCGCCCTGCGCGGCCATGTTTTTCCTCAAATCGAAGTGGCCGGACTATAGCAATTGCGGTTCTGCGGGCAACCGGCGAATACCCGCATTTTGCATGGCGGCGGGCGGCTTATCAGCGCGGTAACGCCGGCACGATTCGCACGCTCCAAAACCCGCCGCCACCGGCGCAATCGACCTCGTCATTCGCGCGCGTGCAGGCCGTCATAGCGCGCGGCATTGCCAGCGCATGCCAACCAGAGCCGCCATCGGTCGTATAGAGAAGCATGCCCTGGTCCTCCTTCCTCCTGATCGTGTGCTTCCAGAGGACGCCCAGTCGTGCGTCGAGGAATGTCATCCCGCCGAAGTCCGTGCTGTTCGTAGGAGTCCATGGAAAATCCGCGTGGAAAACCGGCTGCCAGTGAGCGCCGCCGTCCCGGGTTGTCCACGCAGCGGCCATACCGGCGGTCTCGTTCAGCCGGAAGGAATGCTTCGACGCCAGAAGCCAGCCATGCTTAGCATCGAGGAAGCCGAGACCGTCCCCTTCGTAATCGCAACCGAATTCGCCCTTCCTGCGCGGCGGTTGCGGCAGGTCGAACCCATGCGCGCGCCAGTGATTGCCGGCATCGGCCGTGGTGATCACGGTCAACCGCTCGTCGAGGCATCCCGCCAGCGCGCCGTGCCGCACGTCACTGAACGCCATTGTAACCGGGTCGAAGCCGCGCGGAAGGAAGGCGGTGCTCCAACTTCCACCACCGTCGCTGGTGCCGAGCACATAGCCCTGCTTCTTGTAGATGTCATACCCGGCTGCGTAGCCGGTGCCGCCGCCCAGATACTGCATCTGGTTCACGAACAGATCGCTCATCGGCAGGCGATGCCAATGCGCACCCCCGTCATGGGTCGCTAGCAACCGCGTCTCGGCTTCGACGATATCGATATCTTTCAGCCAGCCGTCGCTCGCATTTGAGAATGAGATGATCGGCGATTCATTGTGCTGCCAAGGCTCCGGGATTTCACGCCAGGTCCGCCCGCCATCCCGCGAGTGGAGCACAGCATAGTCGCCCGCACCCGTCTCGCCGGGCGGATTGAAGCCAAGGCCCCACGCCTCGCGCGGCCCGACGAACTGCACCTCTGCAAGACTTCGCGCTGTCTGGCAGCCGATGCAGCGCCCCTCAACCCAACTCAGCCGGAAAGGCAGCGCGGCAGCGCTGACCGGCATGAGGAGCAACAACACCAAGATGAGGAGTATGCGCCTCGGCATGGCCATCCCGCCTTCGCCACACCTGTTGTCGCCAACCATAACGGCAATTCGATGTCAGGCCGGTTTTCGCGTCGCCGTCGAATGCTCCCAATCGGCCAGCAGTGCCCGCAAGGCGGCGACCAGCGCCAGCGGCTGATCCAGCATGATGTGATGCTGGGCCTGGGGGATCTCGACCACCGGCGCCTGGCGGCCGAGCAGGTTGAACATGTACTCCCCGATCGAGGGTGGCAGCAGCACGGAATGCTCGCCGCGGAACACGGCGATCCGGCAGCGCGTGGCCTTCAGCCGCTCCGCCGTGTCGCCGATGGAGAAGCGCTGCCAGATCGCCGGATCGAACTTCCAGGTGAAGCCGGTGCCGCCCGCCCCGTCGGGCACCTCCTTCAGCGAGTGCCGCGCCACGTAATCGACCAGATAGAGATTCTCGCTCACCTGTGGCGGCATCAGGCGGAAGCGCGCCATGGCGGCGCCGAAGGTCGGATAGATGTTGTGCGGCCGCGTCACCCGGTTGGGCGGCCCGCCGGGCCGGTCCGGCGGGTTGACCGGCGAATCGACGATCACCACGCCCGCCAGCCGGTCGCCATAGAGCCCGCCGGTCAGCATGGTGACGAAACCGCCGAAACTGTGCGCCACGATCACCGGCGGCTCGTCCAGCTTGAACATGCCGGCGTCCTCGCAGACCGCGATCTCCTCGCGCGCGAACACGTCCATCGCATAGCCGCCCGGCCGCCAGTCGCTGTCGCCCATGCCCGACAGGTCCATGGCGGCGACGTTGTAGTCGCGCGCCAGGAAGGGCGCGATGAAGTCCCACCAATGGGCATGCGCGGCATTGCCATGCACCAAAAGAAGCCCCGGCCGGCTGCGGTCGCCCCAGCGCAGATAGTGAATCTTCGCGCCCGCGACTTCGACGAAGCGGCTCTCCGGTTGGATCGCCACCGCGTCCTCGAACCATTTGGGTGCCGGCGGCGGCGCGCCGTCGAACCCCGCCAGCGGGCCCTGTGTCGCAGAAATCGTGAACATCTGCTTTTCGGTGTCCGGCAGCAGGCCCGGCACCGGCGGGAGGATGGGTGTGTCACTCATTGCGCCATTGTGCCCGATCCACCTCCATTGTCATCCCCGGCCGAACGCCGCTGCGCGATGCTCGCCGGGGATGACAGGTGAGCTAGAACCACTCCATCCATGTCCCATGCGGGTGGCAACTTGCGAGGCGCGTATCCTCGCGCACGCCGTCGGCATAGCGGATGGCGGAGAGGATATAGAGGCCGCCATCGAACTCGAACGACAGTCGCCACACCGGCCGGCGCAGGCCCGCGACGGTGAGCATGCTCTCCAGCGCCTCGCGCATCTCGGTCGAGAACTGATAGAGCGCGATGGTGTGATAGACACAGATCGCCGTCTCACGTGGCGCCTGCGCCAGAGCATCGGGCAAAAGCGCCAGCGCATCGCCGGCGAGAATCGGCGGCTTCTCGGCACGGAACAGATCGATCGCGCGGTCGAGCCGCTCCAGCCGCGCCACCTGGTCCGGCCAGATCAGGGCCCGCAGCCAGTCGCGGTCGTCCGCGTCGGCAAGATCGACCGGGTTCAGCTCCAGCCCGACCCGGCTGGCGACCCGCGGGCTTGGGCCCGCAAGAGGGTTGCGATCGCCGCGTAGCGCACATTCGATGACCAATGGCGCATCAGGATTTATCGTGATCGCTTCCACGCCATCGCGGGCGTAGCGAACACCGTAACGATCCCAGATGAGGTTGAGGCCAGCGCTCGGTCCGATCTCGATCAGCGACAGCAGCACATCGGTCGCAATCGCACGAAAACCGGCATGCAGCAGCGCACTGCGCCCCACTTCATTGGTGTTGGTCACCCGCGTCGCGATCAGCGGCTCGATCGCTGCACGATATTGCGCCACGAAATCGCGGAAATCGGGGAATGGGTCTTCGGTCTCCACCGACGTCATGCCACCGGCCGTCGGATAGAACCGCGTCAGCGGATGGCGCGCACCGCGCAGGATCAGGAAGTGCACCGCGCCGAGGATCAGATTGGCATGCGGCTGGCCCGGCCTGGCACGCGCCGCCAGCGCCTTCAACTCTTCGTCGCCGCCGATGCCGGCCGCCAGCTTGCCGTAGAGCGCACTGCCAGTGCGCAGCGCGTCTTTCGCGAAGAAATCCCAATAGTCGAACAGCTCGGCGATGGTCCTATCCTCCCGGCAACAGATCGCGCAGGCGAAGCGTCGTCTGCCGCGCTCGGCCGCTGCGCACATAGTCGACCAGCAGGGGATCGTCGACCCTTGGATCGCTGAGCTGGGCGCGGAGGGAGAACAGGTCGAGCGACTCGACATGGCGCCGGTCGATTGCGGTGACAATGTCGCCTTTGCGCAAGCCCGCGACGTCGGCCGGGCCACCGGAGATCACATCGAACACTTCGAACTGGTTGTCATGCCGTCCGAGCCAAAGCCCGGCACGATCGAAGCGGTCCGGTTCGGATGTCTCCGGCACCAGCAGGAAACGCTTGTGCGGATAATCGATGATGGTGTGGAAATGCTTCAGCACGCCGGTGCCGATGGAGCCGGCGATATGCGGATCGGCGAAGGCACCGGCTTTCTGCAGCGACAGCCGCGCCACGATCGCGCCGGCCTTCGCCTTGCCGAAAGAGAATTGCGGTACGCGCACGACGATGCCGCGGATCGGACCGCCGATGCCATAGCCGGTCAGCGCCTCGACGCCGGGGCCGAGCGTGTCGTCGAGATGATGCGCCTGCCAGAACGGCCCGAACAGGGTCAGCGAGGAACGGTCGCCGAGATCGACGATAAACTTGCCGCGCACGCCGGCAATCTGCCCGCGCACCATCGGCATGAAGCCTTGATAGAAGGCGAATGGCACGACGATGGCGCTGGCGGGCGGGCGATAATCCTTCGGCTCGATCAGCTTCAACGTGCTGCGCGCGAAATCGATGTCGACGACATAGCGCCGGAAAACCTGCTGCCCCAGGATGCCGTCGAAACGCCGGAATCCGATGACGTCGCCCAGTGCGGTGAAATTCTGCGCGATCGCCGGCACATTGCGGAACTCGGCACGGCCGATGCGCAGCGACGCGAGGCGCGTCTTGGTCGCTGTCTCATGGCCCTCGCCGGCGCCGCCCGTGCGTTCGCGTCCCTGCGCCGTGGCGCCGATCTCCACCATCACCGCAAGCGAGACGCCGCCGGTGTCCGCACCAGTGTCGAGCACCAGACGGTAAGGCCCATGGCCGTTCAGCATCGTCGGCAGGAAGACGCGATTGTCGATCAGCCGAAACGGCACATCCGCGGCGACCGTTCCGGCGGCCGCCTGTTCCGGCGCCAGCGCCAGCAGCGCCGCCAGCGCCATACTCCCCGATATCGCTCTGACACCCATGCCTGCCAAGTCTTTACCGATCCTTTACCAAGTTGCGAGGGGTTTCGCGCATGCGCCCTGCTTTCTCGCGGCTAAACGCGCCGTTTACCGGTGTACGCCACAATGCGCCTGTTCCGTTTCGAGAAAGCTCCATGGCGCAGACCATCCTTGTTGTCGATGACGATCCGGTGCAGCGCCGGCTCCTGGAAGCCGCAATCACGCGCTCCGGCATGCATGTCGTCACCGCGCCCGGCGGCGGCCCGGCGCTCGACCTCGCGAACGGCCCCAAGGGCGAGCAGATCAGTCTCATTCTTCTTGACCTCGTCATGCCCGACATGGGCGGGATCGAAGTCCTGGGCAAGCTGCGCACCACCCATCCCGAACTTCCCGTCATCGTGCTGACCGCCAAGGGCGGCATCGATTCCGCCGTCGAGGCCATGCGCGCGGGCGCCAACGATTTCCTCGTCAAGCCCGCAAGCCCCGAGCGCATCGCGGTTTCGATCCGCAACCAACTCAAGATCGGCACGCTGACCGGCGAGGTGAAGCAGCTCAAGAAGAAGACCGAGAACCGCCTCACCTTCGACGATCTGATCGCCAATTCGCCAGAGATGCGCCAGGTGTTCCGGCTGGGAACCCGCGCCGCGCAATCCAACATTCCGATCCTGATCGAAGGCGAAAGCGGCGCCGGCAAGGAGCTGATCGCGCGCGCCATCCAGGGCTCGTCCGAGCGCGCCGGCAAGCCGTTCGTCACTGTCAATTGCGGCGCCATTCCGGAGAGCCTGATCGAGTCGATCCTGTTCGGCCACGAGAAGGGCTCGTTCACCGGCGCCACCGACAAGCATCTCGGCAAGTTCCAGGAAGCCGATGGCGGCACGCTGTTCCTCGACGAGATCGGCGAGCTGCGCCTCGACATGCAGGTCAAGCTGCTGCGCGCATTGCAGGAAGGTGAGGTTGATCCGGTCGGATCCAAGCGCCCGGTGAAGGTCGACGTCCGCATCGTCTCCGCCACCAACCGCGATCTCGCCCAGCTGGCGCGCGACGGGTTGTTCCGCGAGGACCTGTTCTACCGCCTCAACGTCTTTCCGATCTTTGTGCCGGCGTTGCGCGAACGGCGCGCGGACATTCCCGCCCTGGCACGCCACTTCATCGAGCGGTTCGCAGCCGAGGAGCACAAGCCGGTCGCCGACCTGACGCCGGAGGCTTCCGAGCTGCTCGAAAAGTTCAACTGGCCGGGCAATGTGCGCCAGCTCGAAAACACCATCTTCCGAGCCGTGGTCCTGTGCGATGGCACCCAGCTCGACATCGCCGACTTCCCGCAGATCGCCGCCGCGCTCGGTGTCGAAGCGCGCACCGTCCGCCCGCCGATGCAGGCTGCGACCTCGTCCGCCTATGCGGCCTCGCCCGTCCAAGCGGCGCCGGTACATGTCTCGCCCTACGCGCTCTCCGGCACCGACGTGCAGGGGCACATGCGCAAGCTCGAAGATATCGA
>DATEZM010000433.1:0-3772 GCA_035255625.1 Rhizomicrobium sp.
TTCCAGCCGCCGAGGATGAATTCGCTCCACACCTCGATGGTGAGGTCGGCGGAGATGCCGCGGCGGCGCAGGCGCGGCACCGACAGCACCGGCGCGTTGATCACCATCGTCACCGCGATGAGCGCCACGTCGCCGGGCACACGATAGGTCTCGACGAACTTGCCGATGAAATACTGCGCGGTGGTCTGGGCCGAGGCGCGATTGCCGCGGCGCGCGATCTCGGCAACGGCCGGATCGGCGGAGAGCAGACGTACGATCGGACCGCGCTCGAAGTAATAATGCAGCGCGTTCCCCACCGTGGCGCGCACGACCTGCTCGACCGGCGCATCGCGCGGAATGCTGTTGAGGCCGCGCTGGCTGAGCAGCTTGAATTCGCGGTCCATCAGCGCCGCCAGCATGTCCTCGCGGCGCGGGAAATATTTGTAGATGAGCGGCTTGCTGATGCCGGCGGCGGCGGCGATCTGTTCGAGCGTGCAGCCAGCATGGCCGGTACCGACGATCAGTTTCACCGCAGCATCGAGAATCTGCTCGCGCCGGGCCGGCGGCGCCATGCGGCGCGCGCGGGCCTTCATGCGAATTTGAACAGGTTCGTGGGCTCGCCCGGCGTAACCGTGCCGGCGCGGCCGAGGATTTCTTCGCGCATCATCCAGTCGAGCGTCGCGTCGTCGTCCGGCGTGTGGGCGAGGAAGCGGCCACCATCGGCGAGGCGGCCGACGACGATGCCGAAGCGCTTGCCGCGGCGGTCAAGGACGACGGTGTAGGTTTCGACCGTGGCCGCGCCGTCCGGCTTCTCGACCACGCGCGGATGCGCCATGGCGTCAATGTCCTTCTGGTACGACTTTGGATCCTCGCGCTTCCATGCGCCGCGCGTCGGCTTGGTCGAATAGATGCCGGCGGAGTGCTTGGTGACGTACCAGCCATTGCCGGTAGTAAGGCCGAACTTGCCGGGTGCTGTGCGCAGCTTCTCCGTCATCTGCACGATGGAATGCATCACATAATCGTTGCCGGGGCCGCCGAAATAAGGAAGCCCGCCGGTGATGGTGAGGCCGCGCGGATCGTCGGTAGCCAGCCCAAGTTCCTGCGCGCCGATCTCCACCGCACTCGGGAAACAGGAATAGAGGTCGATGAAGGAGAGATCGCCGGCGCCGATATCGGCCATGGCGAAGGCCTTCTTGCCGATGGTGCGGATGCCGGGCGAGGAGTGGTAGTTGACGCGCTCGGTGACATTCCAGATGTCGGCCGCGTCGCCGCAACCATGCAGGAAGACCCATTTGGCCTCAGGAATGCCAAGCTCACGCGCCTTGGCGACGCTCGTCATCACGACGGCCGCCGCCATGTCGACCTCGATCACGGCGTTGAGGTATTTCGTGTAGGGGAAACCGACGAAGCGGTTCTTGTCCGACGGCGCGGAGATTTCTTCCGGTGATCGATAAGTGGGAAACCAGGAATAGGGATTTTCCGACGCGACTTTCGTGAAGGGCGAGAAAAACTGGCCGAGCCATTTCAGGTGCTCCGCCGGTGAGCGCCGTTTCTCGCCGCGCAGACCGTTCTCGAACAGCGGATAGACATTGACCGGAAAAGCGAGGCCGTGGCGGCGCTCGTGATCCGTCGTGCCGGAGCGATCCTCGCCGATGTTGATCGGGTCCGTGCCCGGATCGGCATCCGGGCCATTCGCCCAACCCAGATCGACGCCCTGCTTCATCGCGCCGAGCATCGAGGCGATGTATTCGGCGCCGGCCAGCAGCGCGACGTGGCATTGCCCGTTGGCGATCTCCTCGGCCGTGCGGTTCACCAGCCATTGCGGTGTGTTGCCTCCGGTCGCCGTGTATTGCGCGCGGCGCGGCCGGGCGCCGATGCGGCCCGCGAGCGAGAGCGGCGGATTGCGGAACATACGCTTGGGCAGGCGGCCCTGGTCGCCCGGCGAATCCGCGGTGAAGCGCACGACCGAGACGGTGTCGATCGCAGTGGTCAGATCCTTCGCACCCGTATCGGCGATCGCGGCGGCAGCGACCTTGGCCAGCATCTCGATGGGGTTGAGGCCGTCGCGCACATTCGTCTTCGCCGTGCGCTGGGTGAATTGCGCGCCACCGACCAGGATGGGCGTGCGCGGATCGATCTCGGTCATGCAAAGATTGCCCTAGGGAAAGAGTGATTGTGCGCTATCGTAACGCGTTCAACCGAAGAGGGGGAATAGCATGTTCCGGACATTTGGGTTTGCACTCGTCATCGCTTCCGCGGCGTTCGCCGATGCATCGGCCGCGACCGATCCGGCGCTGGCGCCGTTCCCGCAATTCATCGACGCGATGAATGCGGGCAATTCGGCGAAGGCGACGGCGACCTACGCGCCATCGGTGACGATCATCGACGAATTCGGACCGCACATCTGGAATTCATTCGCCGGCTGGGCCGGCGATCTGGGCGCTTCCTTCAAGACCGAAGGGGTGACGGACTTCCACATCGCCCTGTCGCCGGTCTCGTTCAAGAACATGGATGCGAAGACCGGTTACGGTGTCGCGCCGGCGATCCTGACGTTCAAGGTCAAGGGCAAGCCGACGACAGAAAAGGGCATGTTCACATTCACCACCGCGAAAGAAGCCGCCGGCTGGCGCATCACCGGCTGGGCGTGGTCGACGCTCTAGCCGAAATATTTCTTCAGCCGCGCCAGCGCTTCGTCGATCACGTCGCGCTTCTTGCAGAAGGCGAAGCGGACCATGTGGTGGGGCGTGCCGTCCTTGAAGAAGGCGCTGAGCGGGATCAGCGCCACGCCGGCCTCTTTCGCCAGTCGCTCGCAGAAGACGCGGTCGGGCTCGTTGGTCAGGCCTGAGATACCGGCAGTAAGGAAGTAAGTGCCTTCGCAGGGCAGCGGGTCGAAGCCGAGCGCCGCGAGGCCGCCGGCGAGTCTGTCACGCTTGGCTTGGAGCGCCTTCGTCAGTTTCAGCGTGAAATCCATCTGGTGCTCGATGGCATAGGCGACTCCAAGCTGAAGGGCGGTCGGCGTGGTGAAGGTGATGAACTGATGCGCCTTGGTGACGATTTCGACCAGCGCGCGCGGGCCGGTGACCCAGCCGACTTTCCAGCCGGTGAGCGAGAACATCTTGCCGGCCGAACCGATGCGCACGCAGCGCTCGGCCATGCCGGCCAGCGTGATGAGCGGGGGGGCAGTCCGTCCGTCGAACACAAGATGCTCGTAAACGTCATCGCAGATCACCACGGCATCTGTCGCAGCGACCACGCGCGCCAATGCTTCGAGTTCTTCGCGGTCGAACACCCGGCCGATCGGATTGAGCGGCGTGTTGATGACAATGGCGCGGGTCTTCGGCCCGATGACCGCGCGCAGATCCTGCTCCGTCAGGCGGAAGCGCGGCGGCGTGAGTTTGATGCTCTTCACGATGGCGCCCACGGCCTCGGCAATCGGGCGGTAGGAATCGTAGGAGGGCTCGATCAGCACGATCTCGTCGCCCTGCCCCACCAAGCCCATGATCGAGGCGGTCAGCGCCTCGGTGGCACCGGAGGTGATCAGCACCTGGTCTTCCGGATCGAAGTCGAGGCCATAGAAGCGCTTGGCGTGGCCGGCGATGGCACGGCGCAGCTCCACCCTGCCCTTCATCGGCGGGTACTGGTTGGGACCGTCGATCAGCGCGCGGGATGCGGCCTCCCGGATGGCGAGCGGCCCGTCCTCGTCCGGGAACCCCTGGCCGAGATTGATTGCGTCATGCGCGGCGGCGAGCGCCGACATGTGGGTGAAGATCGTGGTGGGCAGCGAGGCGAAGAC